>JANLID010000224.1 GCA_024654105.1 Gallionella sp.
CAGAACGGGGAACTCAAGCAATTGCTGGAGGACATCATTTAACAGGAAAGGGTCAACACACAATGCTGCCCGGAAGGATTGGCGCAAGTATTACCCGAATTAAATGGTCGAGTATTCTATCGGCGCGAGCAACGCCGCGTCAAGCATGAACGCCGAATATGCCATGAAAGCCAGAATTTATGCCTGTACTGGTGTGCTATGCTCATTACGGTTGTTCAGGTGACAGTGTGATGAGACTCATCCCTTGCTTTTTGTTGTCGATCACTTTGCCCGCCTTTGGCGCATCGTTTACGAGTGATGCGGATTTTATGGCGGCGCATGGCGCTTTCCAGGCTGGTGACTCGGCCAGGCTGGCGCAGTTTGCACAACGACTGAAAAAAACGCCGCTTGGAATATACGTCAGCTATTACCAATTGCGCCTCAACCTGGAAAAGGCGGATACAGGCACGGTAAGAAATTTTCTTTCCCGCCCGGAAGACACGCCGATAATTGACCGCTTGCGCGGCGAATGGCTCAAGCTGCTCGGCAAAAAACAACAATGGGATTTGTTCGATGCGGAATACCCGAACCTGCTCGATAAAGATGTCGAACTAATCTGCTACGCATTGCAATCGCGCCTGCACAACCAGGAGCAAGCCGCGCTGGGCGAAGCGCGCACCTTGTGGTTCAACGGCAAGAGCCAGCCGGACAGTTGCGGTCCGCCATTTGAAGCGGCACTGTCCGCCGGCGTCATCGGCGAACAGGATATCTGGCAACGGCTGCGCCTGACACTGGAGGCCGGCAATGTGTCGCTTGCAAAACAGCTTGCCGAAAAACTGCGCGGCAATTACGCGGTGTCACCTGTCGCATTGGAAAGCGCGGCGGCTGATGCGGATCGTTATCTCGAAAAACTGACGCTGCACAATGCAGGCGAGGGTTCACGCGCCGTCGCGCTGTTCGCCCTGCACCGCCTGGCCAAACAATCTCCCGAATTGTCCGTTGCGCGCTGGGAAAAAATCGCAACGCACTTCACGGAGGCAGAGCAACATTATTTTTACGGCTGGCTGGCTTACGAAGCGGCGCGCAAGCTGGATAATCGTGCGCTGCAGTGGTTCAAGGCGGCGGCAAACACGCCACTCAATGAACAACAATCGGCATGGCGCGTGCGCGCGGCATTGCGCGCGCAGGATTGGCCGGAAGTGCTGGCAGGCATCAATGCGATGAGCGAACAACAGCAACGCGAGGCGGCCTGGCGATATTGGAAGGCACGCGCCCTGCAGGCAGCAGGCAAACCTGCCGAAGCAAGAACACTGCTTGCGGCGTTGAGCAACGAATATAATTTTTACGGACAACTGGCAAGCGATGAGCTGGCAGGCTTGCCGGTGTTAAGCAAAGCGGCCAAACACAAACCAGGAAAGCACGATGTTGCGGCAATGCTGGCATTGCCCGGCATTCAGCGCACACTGGCGTTGTATCGCATGGATATGCGCAGCGAGGCATCAAACGAATGGGGCTGGGCACTGCGCAATTTCAACGACCACGAACTGCTCACCGCAGCGGAAATCGCGCGGCGCAATGAAATGTACGACCGCGCCATCAGCGCGGCAGACAGAACCGTAAGCGTGCATGATTTCAGCCTGCGTTATCTCGCGCCCTATCGCGATGCCTTGCAAACGCATATTCGCGAGCATGGGTTGGAGGAGGCGTGGGTATATGGCCTGATACGCCAGGAAAGCCGTTTCGTCACTGCCGCCAAATCCGATACCGGGGCAGCCGGACTGATGCAAATCATGCCGGCAACGGCGCGCTGGACAGCCATGAAGCTGGGGTTGAAGAGCTACCGCCAATCGTTGATTCACCAGATCGACACCAACCTGCGCCTCGGCACCTATTACATGAAAACCATATTGTCGCGATTTGATGATAACCCGGTGCTGGCCTCGGCAGCATACAATGCCGGCCCGGGACGGGCGCATCGGTGGCGTGGTGACCAGCCATTGGAAGGCGCAATTTATGCCGAGACCATCCCCTTCGACGAAACGCGCGATTATGTGAAAAAAGTGATGAGCAATACCATGTATTACGCCAGACAATTCGATGCGCCATCGCCCCCGCTCAAACAACGCATGGGCATCGTCTCAGCCAGAACAGCGGAAAACCAGCAAGTCATGCCCGATGAAGGATGAAACAAAAATTTATTGCGTAGGCGGTGCGGTACGCGACCAACTGCTCGGCCTGCCGGTGCAGGATCATGACTGGGTGGTAGTGGGCAGCACGCCGGAAAATATGGTAGCGCAGGGTTTTCAGCCAGTCGGCAAGGATTTCCCGGTGTTCCTGCATCCGGAAACGTATGAAGAATATGCGCTGGCGCGCACCGAGCGCAAGACGGCGCGCGGCTACAAGGGTTTCGCCGTGTATGCCGCGCCGGATGTCACACTGGAGCAGGACCTGTTGCGCCGCGACTTCACCATCAATGCCATCGCGCAGGATGTTGACGGCAATTTGATCGACCCGCACCACGGCATCGCCGACCTGCGCGCCGGCATTCTGCGCCATGTCAGCACGGCGTTCAGCGAAGACCCGGTGCGTATCCTGCGCGCGGCGCGATTTGCGGCACGCTTCGGTTTTGTCATCGCGCCGGAAACCCTGACGCTGATGCGTGACATGACGAACAACGGCGAGGTGGATGCGCTGGTGGCGGAGCGCGTGTGGCAGGAGCTGGCGCGCGGCCTGATGGAGAAAAAACCATCACGCTTTTTTGAAACATTGCGCAGTTGCGGCACACTGGCGAAAATTCTGCCCGAGGTGGACGCGCTGTTCGGCGTGCCGCAGCCGGAAAAATACCACCCGGAAATTGATTGCGGCATCCACACCCTGCTGGTGGTGGATGATGCCGCGCGACACGATTATGTGCTGGAAGTACGTTTCGCCGCACTGACGCATGACCTGGGCAAAGCGACGACACCAAAGGACATCCTGCCGCGCCACATCGGCCATGAACTG
Organism: Gallionella sp.; assembly: GCA_024654105.1. Classification (GTDB taxonomy): domain Bacteria; phylum Pseudomonadota; class Gammaproteobacteria; order Burkholderiales; family Gallionellaceae; genus Gallionella. The sequence continues at coordinate 2,983 of JANLID010000224.1, forward strand.
CGCGGGGCGGAGCTCATCAAGAAACTATCGCAGCGGCTGCGCGTACCCAGTGACTGCCGCGACCTGGCGCTGCTCGCGGCGCGCTATCACGGCGACATCCATCGCGCCTTCGACTTGCGCGCCGAAACCATCATCAGATTGTTCCAATCAGCGGACGCATGGCGCAGGCCGGAACGCTTCGCGCAATTGCTGCAAGTCTGCGCCACGGACGCGCATGGCCGCACCGGCCATGAACAGGATGACTATCCGCAAGCGGATTATCTGCTGCAACTGCTGGCCGCCGCGCGCGCAGTGGACGCGGGCGCAATCGCCAGCCATTGCGCGGACCAGGCCGCTATCCCGGAACGCGTGCGGCTGGCTCGTGTGGCGGCAATCGAAAAGATAACTCAGCCGGAATCCGGCACGAACTGAATAATGATGAGCTGTTCTGTGATAAGCTCCGCGCCATTGTGATGCCACTCGTTTATTGAGCAATTCATTTCATGCCTTCCGCTGCCGTATCCTCCCGCGCAAGCACATTGCTGCGCCGCGAAATTCTTGATCTGCATGCCTACCATGTATCCGACAGTACCGGCTACGTCAAACTGGATGCAATGGAAAATCCTTATCGCTTGCCGCACGAATTGCGCGACGAAATCGCCGATGCGGTCGCGGTCGCGGCCATTAACCGTTATCCCGACCCCGCCGCCACATCGCTCAAGGAAAAAATCCGTGGCGTGCTGGGCTTGCCGGATGGGATGGAGGTGTTGCTCGGCAACGGCTCGGATGAATTGATCCAGTTGCTGGCGCTGGCGCTCAACAAGCCCGGTGCGGCATTGCTGGGCGTTGAGCCGTCTTTCGTGATGTACCGGATGATCGCGACGTTCACTGGAATGCGCTATGTCGGCGTGCCGCTGGCGGAGGATTTCTCGCTGGATTTATCCGCAACGCTCGCCGCGATCCGGCGCGAACAACCTGCGCTGATGTTTTTGGCCTATCCGAATAATCCTACCGGCAACCTGTTCCCGGCGGATGCCGTGGCGCAGATCATCGAAGCGGCGCAAGGCTTGGTGGTGGTGGATGAAGCCTACTATGCCTTTGCCGGCGACAGCTTTATCCCACATTTGGCGCGCTATCCGAATCTGCTGGTGATGCGCACCTTTTCCAAGCTCGGCATGGCTGGGCTGCGCCTCGGCTTTCTGGCGGGCAATACGGCTTGGCTGGAGCAACTGGAAAAGTTGCGCTTGCCGTATAATGTCGGCGTTTTGCCGCAGGTGGTCGCCGAAAAGTTATTGGAACACCATGAAGTGCTGTTGCAACAGGCGGAACAGATCAAGCTGGATCGTGCCACGCTGTACCGGCAATTGAGTGAAATCGCCGCCATACAGGTTTACCCCAGCGAGGCGAATTTCCTGCTATTCCGTGTGGCGCACGCGACAGAAATATTTGACGGCCTGAAACAACGCGGGGTGCTGATCAAGAACCTGCATGGCGGGCATCCGATGCTGAGCGGCTGCCTGCGCGTGACGGTCGGTACGCCCGACGAATGCGCGAAGTTTGTGGCAGCATTGCAGGACACCCTTAACCAATTCGCACAAGGCGAAAATCATGCGTAGCGCGAAGGTCTCACGCAACACACTGGAAACCCAGATTACCGTTGAGCTGAATCTGGATGGCAGCGGCCAGGCCAGGTTTGATACCGGCCTGCCATTCCTTGACCACATGTTCGACCAGATTGCCCGGCACGGCCTGCTGGACATCAACATTCTCGCCAAAGGCGATTTGCACATCGATGCGCATCACACCGTGGAAGATATCGGCATTACCCTCGGTCAGGCGTTCAACCAGGCGGTCGGCGACAAGAAAGGTTTGCGCCGCTACGGTCACGCTTACGTGCCGCTGGATGAATCCTTGTCGCGCGCGGTGCTGGATATCTCCGGCCGCCCCGGCCTGGTGTTCAACTGCGAATTTGTGCGCGACAGCATCGGCGAATTTGACGTGGATCTGATCAACGAATTTTTCCAGGGCTTCGTCAATCACGCGCTGGTCACGCTGCACATCGACAATTTGGCCGGCAACAATGCCCACCATCAGGCGGAAACCATTTTCAAGGCCTTCGGTCGCGCATTGCGCATGGCACTGGAGCTTGATCCGCGCATGGCCGGCGTAACACCTTCTACCAAGGGAACGCTGTAAATTGAAATGGTCGATGTTGCCGTTGTAGACTATGGAATGGGTAATCTGCGCTCGGTCAAGCAAGCCTTGCGCAAAGTTTCGCCCGATGCCGAAATCGTCGTGAGCGACGATGCCGGGGTGATTGCAAATGCCGGGCGCGTGGTATTTCCCGGACAGGGCGCAATGCCGGACTGCATGCGCGAACTGGATATACGCGGCCTGCGCGATGCCGTGCTGGAGGCCGCGCGCGATAAGCCTTTTCTAGGCATCTGCATCGGCCTGCAAATGCTGTTCGAACATAGCACCGAGGGTGATGTGGCGGGACTGGGCATTTTGCGCGGCGAAGTCGTGCGCTTCGCCAGTAATCTGCACGATACGCAGGGTAACAGGCTCAAGGTGCCGCACATGGGCTGGAACCGGGTACATCATGCGCAACATCCGTTATGGGACGGCATCGCCCAGGGCGACCGCTTCTACTTCGTGCATAGCTATTACGTGCAGCCACAGGATGCGTCACTGGTGCAAGGCACCAGCGATTACCCGCAGCCCTTCGTGTGCGCGGTAGCGCAAGACAATCTGTTCGCGGTGCAATTCCACCCGGAAAAAAGCCAAACAGCGGGGCTGAAGCTGCTGCAAAATTTCGTGCAATGGAACCCTTAACTTTTACGTACTGCCATGCTGATTATTCCCGCGATTGATTTGAAAGACGGTCATTGTGTGCGCCTCAAACAGGGCGTGATGAAAGATGCCACGGTGTTTTCCGAAGATCCCGCTGCCATGGCGCAGCATTGGCTGGAGCAAGGCGCGCGCCGCCTGCATCTGGTGGATTTGAATGGCGCGTTCGCCGGCAAGCCGAAGAATGAAGCTGCGGTGCGCAGCATCATCGAAGCGATGGACGGCAGCGATGTGCCGGTGCAACTGGGCGGCGGCATCCGCGACCTGGAAACCATCGAGCGCTATCTCGACATCGGCGTGACTTACGTCATCATCGGCACCGCGGCGGTCAAAGTGCCGGGGTTCCTGCATGAGGCCTGCGACGCTTTTCCCGGCCACATCATGGTCGGTCTGGATGCCAAGGGCGGCAAGGTGGCGGTGGACGGCTGGTCGAAACTGACCGGGCACGACGTGGCCGACCTGGCAAAACGTTTTGAAGGATACGGCGTGGAAGCGGTCATTTACACCGACATCGGGCGCGACGGCATGTTGTCCGGCGTGAATATTCCGGCCACCGTTGAGCTGGCCCGCCCGCTGCATGTGCCGGTAATTGCCAGTGGCGGCATCACCAATATGGACGATGTGCGTGCGCTGTGCGCGGTGTATCAGGAAGGTATCACCGGCGCGATTACCGGGCGTGCGATTTATGAAGGCTCGCTGGATTTGCGCGCCGCGCAAGCATTGGCCGACGAGCTGACCCCGATCAAACTATCCTTTAACAGTTAAGTCTGGATGCTCGCCAAAAGAATTATTCCCTGTCTCGATGTCACGGCGGGGCGCGTGGTCAAAGGCGTGAGTTTCGTCGAGTTGCGCGATGCCGGCGATCCGGTGGAGATTGCGCGCCGCTATGACGAGCAGGGCGCGGACGAGCTGACTTTTCTCGACATCACCGCCAGTTCGGATGATAGGGGCATCATTTTCCGCATCATCGAGCAGGTCGCGTCGCAGGTGTTCATTCCGCTGACCGTCGGCGGCGGGGTGCGCGAAGTCGGCGACGTGCGCAATTTGTTGAATGCCGGAGCCGACAAGGTCAGCATCAACACCTCCGCCGTGCTGAACCCGCAACTGGTCGCGGATGCCGCCGGGCGTTACGGTTCGCAGTGTATCGTGGTGGCAATCGATGCCAAGCAAGTTGCGCCTAACCGCTGGGAAGTGTTCACTCACGGTGGACGCAAGGCGACGGGACTGGATGTAGTAGAGTGGGCGAAAAAAATGCAAGCCTTGGGCGCGGGCGAAATCCTGCTGACCAGCATGGACCGGGACGGGCAGAAAAACGGTTTCGACCTGGCGCTGACGCGCACGGTAACCGACGCGCTGGAAATCCCGGTGATTGCCAGCGGCGGCGTGGGCAACTTGCAGCACCTGGCCGACGGCGTGAAACTCGGCGGCGCAGATGCGGTGCTGGCGGCGAGCATTTTCCACTTCGGCGAATACACCGTGCAGCAGGCCAAGCGGTTCATGGCGGGGCAAGGAATAGAAGTTAGGTTGTAAACTTGAAATCGTTTAGCCACAGAGAACACGGAGGCCACAGAGAGAATCTGTTGAGTCGAAGTGTTGGTGGTTTTCTCTGTGGCCTCCGTGTACTCTGTGGCGACTTTTGATTCTTATGAGCGAAAATTGGCTAAGCAAGGTGAACTGGTCAGAAGACGGGTTGGTCTCTGCCATTGCGCAGGATGCGACCACCGGGCGGATATTGATGGTGGCTTGGATGGATCGTGATGCACTGCATCTGACCTGGCAGAAAGGCGAAGCGGTGTATTGGTCGCGTTCGCGCAAGAAACTGTGGCACAAGGGCGAAGAATCCGGACACCTCCAGAAAGTAAAAGAAATCCGGCTGGACTGCGACGGTGATGCGATCTTGCTGCAAATTGAGCAACAAGGTGGCATCGCCTGCCATACCGGGCGCGAGAGCTGTTTCTACCGCCGTTTGGAAAAAGGGCAGTGGGTAGAAGTGGATGCCGTACTAAAATCTCCCGAGGAGATTTACAAGAAATGAGTTCGGAAAAAATGGGCACGGATATTTTGCAGCGGCTGACGGAAACGCTGGAGGCGCGCAAGCAGGCCTCACCGGAAAGTTCTTATGTTGCCAGGCTGTTCAGCAAGGGCGAGGACGCCATCCTGAAAAAAATCGGCGAGGAGGCGACCGAGATGATTCTGGCCAGCAAAGGGGGCGACAAGACCCATCTGGTGTACGAAACCGCCGATTTGTGGTTCCATTGCATGGTGCTGCTGGCAAAACATGATTTGAGCACGGACGATGTGCTGAACGAACTGGCGCGCCGCGAGGGTTTGTCTGGTATTGCGGAAAAAGAAAGCAGGCAAAAGGATTGAGCATGGACAACTGCATCTTTTGCAAGATTGCACGCGGTGAAATTCCCTGCCGCAAGGTATATGAAGACAGCGAAGTGCTGGCGTTCCACGACATCAATCCGGTCGCGCCAGTGCATTTCATGATGATCCCGAAGCTGCATCTGGCTTCATTGGTAGAAGCCGGGGAAGCGCACACTGCTTTGCTCGGCAAAATGCTGCTGCTCGCGCCCAGGCTGGCAAAAGAACAAGGCCTGGAAAACGGATTCCGCGCCGTGATCAATACCGGTAAGGGCGGTGGGCAAGAAGTGTTTCATTTGCACATACATGTTATTGGCGGTGGTAATATTCCGCCTATGGTGCGGCGCAGTTAATTTCGCAGTTAATTTCAAGGAGAAACTGAAATGGGTTCATTTAGCATCTGGCACTGGCTGATTGTATTGCTGATTGTCGTATTGGTCTTCGGCACCAAAAAGCTGCGCAGCATCGGCAGCGACCTGGGCGGAGCAGTGAAGGATTTCAAGGAAGGAATGCGTGATGACGAATCCAAACCGGCACAGCGGAATGGGCAGGTCATTGAAGGCGAGGTGTCATCCAGGGCGCAGGTAAAAGAAGACAAATCAAATACACATGTTTGATATCGCGTTTTCGGAACTGGTCATCATTATGCTGGTGGCGCTGGTAGTCATCGGCCCGGAGCGGCTGCCGAAGGTGGCGCGTACCGCAGGACATTTATGGGGACGGGCGCAACGCTACGTGCAAAATGTCAAAAACGACATTACCAACGATCTGGCCATTCAAGAAGCACGTCAGTTGCAAGCCAGCATCAAGGAGAATCTCTCAGCCATTGAGCAATCCACGCGCGAGGCCATACTGACAGTGGAACAGAAGATATTGCAGGCGCAATCCGACATCTCTCCTGCCACACCAGACGAACAAAACCCATCCGCTGCACAAACTCCCGGCAGGCCAAGCAAACCAGTTTGATGGGCACCAGTGAAAACCTGATCGCGCACCTGATCGAATTACGCACGCGCCTGCTGCATCTGGTGATTGCCATATTGCTGGCTTTCATTTGCCTGTTCCCATGGGCCCCAGACCTTTACACCCTGCTGGCGCAACCGCTGCTGGCGAAGCTGCCCAAGGGCGGGCAAATGATCGCCACCGGGGTGACCACACCATTCTTCGTGCCGGTCAAAGTGGCGATGATGGCCGCATTCCTGATTACCCTGCCCTACACGCTGTGGCAAATCTGGCAGTTCGTCGCGCCCGGCCTGTACGCGCATGAAAAACGGCTGGTGTTGCCACTCATCATTGCCAGCACGCTATTGTTTTTTTTGGGCATGGCATTTGCCTACTTTGCCGCATTTCCGGTTGTTTTCGGCTTCATTACCGGCATCGCGCCGCAGGGCGTGGCGGTGATGACCGATATTAACGAATACCTCAGTTTCACGCTCGGCATGTTCATGGCGTTTGGCGTAACCTTCCAGGTGCCGGTGGCGGTAGTGATACTGGTACGGATCGGCATGGTTTCAATCGAAGAACTACGTGGAATTCGCCCTTACATAATAGTTGGCGCGTTCGTGACCGGGGCGATTTTCACTCCGCCGGACGTGGTGTCACAATTCATGCTGGCAATTCCCATGTGGCTGCTCTATGAAGCGGGAATCGTGGTCGCCAGTTGGATAGGCACAAAAAAGACAGCGCCAGCCGACTCCCGGTAGCGTCAGCC
>JANLID010000225.1 GCA_024654105.1 Gallionella sp.
TCCCCCTTTTAGGGGGAAGGAGCAAAACTGCCGCGCCTGAGTAGTTATTCCATTTCTCTTTCAAAACAGCAATAACCCTACGATTCCACTATTGATTGAGAAATGGAATTACACACAAAATTACATCGCCAGATCGTTCACGCTCAGTATCGCCACCAGTACCGACATGATGATGCCGCCGATCACCAGTCCCAGCCCCAGGATCAGCGCCGGCTCCATGAGTGCCAGCATGCGCTTGACGGCGTTCTGCACCTCGCGGTCGTAAACGTCGGCGATGCGGATCAGCATTTCCTGCAATTTTCCGGTTTCCTCACCCACCATCACCATGTGTACCGCCAGCTTGGGAAACAGGCCGGTTTCCATGAGCGGCTTGCCCAAACCCTGACCTTCCTTGAGCTGGGCGGCCACGGTATCCAGTCCCTCGGCCATCACGCTGTTGTTCAAGGTTTCCCGAGTGATGGAAAGCGCGGTCAGCAGGATCACGCCGTTACCGAGCAGGGTGCCGAGCGTGCGGGCAAAGCGCGCGACTTCCAGTTTCGCCACCAGGTCACCCAGCAGAGGCAGCGCGAGAAAGCGTTTGTCCCATGTGTAACGGGTTTCCGGCTGCTGCAGTTGACGCGAAAACCAGGAATAAATTCCAATCGCGCCCAGGATCAATGCCCACCAGTAGCGCTGCACCGTATCACCGGCGGCAATGACGATCTGGGTGGGCAGCGGCAGCGCCTTGCCGGATTCCTCGAACATCTGGGTGAATTGCGGCACCACCCACACCAGCAGCACCGCAACCGAGAGCACCGCCACGCCGACCAGAATCGCCGGGTAGATGAGCGCCGACTTGACCGTTTCCTTGAGCTCCTTGGAGCGCTCCATGAATTCGCTGAGGCGTTGCAGCACCACGTCCAGCGCGCCGCCTGCCTCGCCGGCGCGGATCATGTTGAGATAAAAGCGCGAAAACACGCCGGTCTGCGCCTCCATCGCCGCCGACAACGCGGCGCCGCCGCGCACATCCTCACGCACCTGGGTCAGCAGTTGCAGCACCTGCGGATTGGCGGACATGCCGATCAGGATGCCCAGCGAGCGATCCAGCGGCAAGCCTGCGCGCAGCAGGGTAGCGAGTCCCTGAGTAAAGACGGCGATGTCCGCCTGGGAAATCCGGGTGTTACGGAACAGGCTTTTTCCGGTACTGCTGCTGCCAGTGCTTGCTGCTGCCTCCTCGACCCGGATCGGGATCAGCCCCATGCCCTGCAGACGCTCCACCACGGCGGGCGGGCCGAGGCCTTCCATCTCGCCTTCCTGCGTATCTCCGGTCGGCGCAACCGCCTTGTAGCGATAGAGCGGCAAGGCTATTCCTCCCGCGTCACGCGCAGGACTTCCTCGATGGTGGTGACGCCAGCCACCGCCTTGCGCAGTCCGTTTTCGTACATGGTCTGCATGCCTTCCGCAATTGCCTGCTGGCGGATTTCGCCGGCCGTGACGTGGCGCATCACCAGGCTGCGAATGGTATCGGACATCACCAGCAATTCCACGATGCTCAGCCGGCCGATATATCCGGTGCCGCCGCACTGCTCGCAGCCGACCGGCCGGTACAGTGTCACCGGACCGGCGCCGGTGAAGCGTTTGAGCTGCATTTCTTCCACCACCTCGGGCAGCGCCGCATGCGCCTCGCGGCAATGCAAGCACAGGGTGCGCACCAGGCGCTGCGCCAGAATGCCGTTCACGGTGGAGGTCAGCAGATAATCGTCCATGCCCATGTCAAGCAGGCGGTTGATCGTGCTCGCGGAATCGTTGGTGTGCAGGGTGGACAGCACCATGTGGCCGGTGAGCGCGGATTGCACGGCGATTTGCGCCGTCTCCAGATCGCGGATTTCGCCGATCATGATGACATCCGGATCCTGGCGCACGATGGAGCGCAGGGCGTTGGCGAAGGTCAGGCCGATTTGCGGCTTGACCTGAATCTGGTTGATGCCCTCCATCTGGTATTCCACCGGGTCTTCCACGGTAAGTATCTTGAGGTCGGGATTGTTGAGCCTGTCCAGCGCGGTATACAGCGTAGTGGTCTTGCCCGAGCCGGTGGGCCCGGTGACCAGCAGGATGCCGTGGGGTAGCATCAGCACTTCGATGAAGCGCTGCAGCACGTCCGCATCGAAACCCAGCGTCGCGAAATCCAGCGCCGTGCCGCTCTTGTCGAGAATCCGCATCACCACGCTTTCGCCGTGCATGGTCGGCACGGTCGACACGCGCAGGTCGATTTCCTTGCCCTGGATGCGCAGCTTGATGCGCCCGTCCTGGGGCAGGCGGCGCTCGGCGATATCCAGGCTGGCCATGATCTTGATGCGCGAGATCACTGCGGCGGAAAAACGGCGCGGCGGCGATTCCACCTCATGCATCACGCCGTCCACGCGGTAGCGTACGATCAGGCGGTTCTCGAACGGCTCGATGTGGATGTCGGAAGCGCGCGCTTCCAGCGCGTGGCTGATAATCAGGCTGACCAGACGGATGATGGGCGCCTCGGAAGCCATGTCCTTGAGCTGCTGCAAGTCCTCGCTTCCGGCATCTTCCTCACGGGTTTCGGCTTCATCCACGATTTGATCCATGGACGACTTGCCGCTGCCATAAAGGCGCTCGAAGGCAGCTTCCAGTTCCGAAGGCGCGGCCAGGCGAATCGCGATGTCACGGCGGGTCAGCAAGCCGAACGCTTTGATGACGAACTCATCCTGGGGCTCCGTCATGGCCAGCACCAGATTATCGGCATCCTCGTGCAGCGGCAATACTCTCGATTGCTTGAGAAACCTGATCGCTACTTGCTCCTCGAGCAGCGGGAACTCCGGGTAATCGGCAGCGCTCGCCAAGGGCAGGCCGAGCTGGGCCGATAACGCCTCCATCACATCCCGCTCCGCCGCCATTCCCGTCCTGATCAGAATGGCGCCGATACGCTCTCCCTTGGCCGCTTCCTGGATACGCAGCGCACGCTCAAGACTGGCAGTATCCAGCTTGCCGCGTTCGATCAAGATTTCTCCCAGACGCTTGCTCAATTGTTTGGTTCTTCTGTAGTTAAATAGCGTGTTGGACTATAGCACAATCGAATTGTGCAGCACCGGCTGCTGCTGCTGCCGAAAAGAATTTTCATGACGAGGTGCTACAGGATGGAGCGGTAACTTTTTTGCAGCTTCAACACCTTGGGAACATAGCCCAGCGTTTCGCGGTAAGGCGGGATGCTGTAGCCGTGGCGGATAACGGCATTTTCTCCGGCGTTGTAGGCGGCCAAGGTCAGTTCGAGATTGTTGCCGAACAGTTGCAGCAAATAGCTGAGATATTTCGCGCCGCCGCGAATATTCTGCGCCGGGTCAAAACTGTTTTCGACACCATAGCGTCGTGCAGTTTCGGGCATGAGCTGCATGAGCCCAACCGCGCCCTTGTGCGAAACGGCGGCAGCGTCATAGCCGGACTCTGCGGAAATCACCGCGTGCAGCAGTGCCGCGTCGATCCGATAGACTCGGGCGGCTTCTTCCACGAGAGGCGCGAGGCGGACTTTTTCAGTCTGGCTGACCAAGACACGCCCGCGCGGTTGCCCTGACCGGTTTTCATCCCGCCGAGTCGCAACGACGACCCTGTCGTTTTTATTGACCCGGACATTGCTGAGGTGAACGATGCCGTTGGCATCGGTATAGGCGTAAATATCCGCCTTGGCACTGGGTGCAAAGGCTAACAGCAATATTGTCGACAACAAAAATTTCATGTTTACTCGAAAACCTCAGTGCCCATTAATGATCAAGCCTGCGCTGTTATTTGCGGCTGGCAACAGATTCTCCTGCATCTGCCGGTCAATGGCAATATCTGTGCATGCCATGCAACAAGTTGAAATCGAAATACCGCATCAAACCGTTCGGCCCTGATCTTGCAAGACCACCCCTCTGTCATCGGCTAAGGCTTCAGTTGCAGATTGGCTCCAGCCTTGTCGGCCGCCCTCGGTGGCTGTGATCGCCGGCAGGTTGGACCTCCCATAACAGCACCATCACGTAGAACATGAGCATGGGAACCAGGTGCAAGAGAGCGCGGTTTATCACGGTGTAGTCTTCCACCCATATGCTGGTTTGAGTAAAAAAGAAAATCGTCAGGATAAATACCAAGGCTGTACCCACTGCTACAGTCATGGCACGGTAAGCCGACGCCAACAGGCGCGGTAGAGATAAAAGTAGGGTCACCACAGCCAGGTAGAACAGCAAATGCCAGTTATCG
>JANLID010000227.1 GCA_024654105.1 Gallionella sp.
GTCTCGCTGAAGCACGTCGATAAACATGGCCGTCAGGCATCGGAACAGATGCCCAACATACTACCGGTAGTATGCTTGGGAGACAACCCGATAAGCACGTTTTGAACAACGCAATCAAATTATCAGTGGTACTTGCGGCTCAGTTCATGCACCGCCGCGACCAGCGCCGCAGCGTGTTCCGGATTTGAATGCTGCGAGATGCCGTGACCCAGGTTGAACACGTGGCCGCTGCCGTAGCCGTAGCTGCCGAGGATGCGTTCCACTTCGGCGCGGATCGCATCCGGCGAGGCAAACAGCACGGCGGGATCCATGTTGCCCTGCAGCGCGACCTTGTTGCCGACCTTCTGCCGTGCGATGCCGATGTCCATGGTCCAGTCCAGACCCACTGCATCGCAGCCGCTATCGGCGATACTCTTGATCCACAGGCCACCGCCCTTGGTGAACACGATGGACGGGATACGCACACCGTCTTTTTCCTTGATCAGGCCATCGACGATGCGCTGGGTATAGGCCAGCGAGAATTCGTGGAACGCCGCATGCGACAGCACGCCGCCCCAGGAGTCGAAGATCATCACCGCCTGTGCGCCCGCTTCGATCTGCGCGTTCAGGTAGGCGGTCACCGCCTGCGCGGTGACATCGAGAATGTGGTGCATCAGCTTCGGTTCGTTGTACATCAGGGTCTTCACCCTTGCATAGTCGTCGCTGCCGCCGCCTTCGACCATGTAGCAGGACAGCGTGAACGGGCTGCCGGAGAAACCGATCAGCGGCACGCGGCCATCCAGCGCCTTGCGGATTTGCGTCACGGCATCGGTGACGTAGCGCAAGTCCTTGCCGATGTCCGGCACGCGCAACGCCTTGATCGCCGCTGCGTCGCGCAATGGGCGCTCGAACTTCGGGCCTTCGCCTTCGGCAAAATACAAACCCAAACCCATCGCGTCCGGCACGGTGAGAATGTCGGAGAACAGGATCGCGGCATCCAGCGGGAAGCGGTCCAGCGGCTGCAGCGTCACTTCGGTGGCGAAATCCGGGCTCTTGCACAGGCCGAGGAAGCTGCCCGCGCGCTTGCGCGATTCGCGGTATTCCGGCAGGTAGCGCCCGGCCTGGCGCATCATCCATATTGGCGTGTATTCAGTCGGCTCACGCAACAGGGCGCGCAGGAAGGTGTCGTTTTTCAGTTTGAAGTTCATCTTTTCTCTTTCGGTTAACGGGGCAATACGGAACTGCCCATCAAATACTCATCCACTGCGCGGGCGGCTTGGCGGCCCTCGCGGATCGCCCACACCACCAGCGACTGGCCGCGTCGCATGTCGCCGGCGGCAAACACTTTATCCACGCTGGTCCTGTAACAACCTGCGCCTTCGGTCGCGGCTTTGGCGTTGCCGCGTGCGTCTTTTTCCACACCGAACGCATCCAGCACTTTTTGCGCCGGGCTGATGAAACCCATCGCCGGCAGCACCAGGTCGGCCTTGATCTCAAACTTGCTGCCCGCGATTTCATTCATCTTGCCGTCTTTCCATTCGACGCGAACCGCGCGCAGTTTTTCAACCTTGCCGTTGTTGCCGATGAATCTTTTGGTGGCGATAGACCAGTCGCGTTGCACGCCTTCCTCATGGGAACTGGAAGTGCGCAGCTTCATCGGCCAGTTCGGCCACACCAGCGACTTGTTTTCCATTTCCGGCGGACGCGGCATCACTTCGAATTGTGTGACTGACAACGCGCCATGACGATTCGAGGTTCCCACGCAATCGGAGCCGGTGTCGCCGCCGCCGATCACCACCACGTGTTTGCCCTTGGCATTGATCGGATTCCTGCCATCGCCGGCCACTTCCCTGTTCTGCGGGATGAGGAAATCCAGCGCATAGTGCACGCCCCGCAATTCGCGTCCCGGCACGGGTAAATCGCGCGGCACTTCCGCTCCGCCCGCCAGGATCACCGCATCGAATTTTTTCAGCAGTTCGCCGGGGCTGATGGTCTTTCTTGCATCATTGGCCACACTCTTGTCCACGTCTTTGCCGATAAACACAGAGGGTTGAAAGATCACTCCCTCGGCTTGCAATTGGGCCATGCGCCAATCGATCAGGCGTTTGTCCAGCTTGAAATCGGGGATGCCATAGCGCAGCAAGCCGCCGATACGGCTGTTCTTTTCAAATACCGTCACGCCATGCCCGGCACGCGCCAGTTGCTGTGCCGCCGCCAGCCCGGCAGGACCGGAGCCGACTACCGCAACCTTTTTGCCGGTCTTGAGTTGCGCGGGTTGCGGCAGCACCCAACCATTCTCGCCGCCCTTGTCGATGATGGCATGCTCGATGGACTTGATGCCCACCGCGTCGTCGTTGATGTTCAGCGTGCACGCCGCTTCGCACGGCGCAGGGCAGATGCGGCCGGTGACTTCCGGAAAATTGTTGGTGGAATGCAACACGTCCAGCGCCTGCTTCCAGTTGCCGCGGTACACCAGGTCGTTCCAGTCCGGGATGATGTTGTTGACCGGGCAGCCGCTGCTGCAGAACGGGATACCGCAATCCATGCAGCGCGCGCCCTGTATTTTGGCCTGCTCGTCGGTCAGGTGCAGCGTGAACTCGCGGTAATTCTTCAGCCGTTTCGCCACCTGCAGGCTGTCCTCGCTCTGCCGCTGGCACTCGATGAATCCGGTTGGCTTGCCCATTAGGCGGCCTCCTTTTGTTGCGCCGCAATTTCCTGCAACGCGCGGCGGTACTCGGTCGGCATCACCTTGACGAACTTCGGCAGGTATTGCGCCCAGTGATCCAGGATGTCTTTGGCGCGCACGCTGGCGGTATGCTGCCAGTGGTTTTGGATGAACTGGCGCAGCACATGCTCATCTGCCTTGTTCAGGTAGTTGAAATGCACACTGCCATGACTGTCCGGCACAACCTCGCCCGGCTCCAGCGCGGCAATTTCTTCCGGCACCGGCTCCAGTTCCACCATCGCCAGGTTGCAGCGTTTTTCGAAACCGCCGTCCTCATCCAGCACGTAGGCCACGCCGCCGGACATGCCGGCGGCGAAGTTGCGCCCGGTTTTCCCGAGCACGATGACCATGCCGCCAGTCATGTATTCGCAACCGTGATCGCCGACACCCTCCACCACTGCGACGGCGCCAGAATTGCGCACCGCGAAACGCTCACCGGCCACGCCGCTGAAGTAGCATTCACCGGAAGTCGCGCCGTACAGCGCGGTGTTGCCGATAATGATGTTCTCGTATGCGACCAGCCTGCTATCAGTTGGCGTCATGATCGCGAGGCGTCCGCCACACAGCCCTTTGCCGACATAGTCATTGCCTTCGCCGCGCAATTCGAACGAGATGCCGTGCGCGAGAAACGCGCCAAAGCTCTGCCCCGCCGTGCCGCTGAATTTCACGCTGATGGTGTCAGTGGGCAGTCCCATCTGGCCATAACGCCTGGCAACCTCATGCGACAACATCGTGCCGACGGTGCGGTTGACGTTGGCTATCCTGCTCTCGATGACCACCGGCTTCTTGCCGTTCAGCGCATCCTGCGCCTGGGCGATCAGGGTGTTATCCAGCGCCTTCTCCAGCCCGTGGTCCTGAACCTCAGTGTGACGGCGCGCCACGCTGGCCGGCATGTCCGGCTGGTGGAAGATTCTGGAAAAGTCCAGCCCCTGCGACTTCCAGTGCGCAATGCCCTGCTTCACCTCAAGCAGGTCACTCCGCCCGATCAGCTCATCGAACTTGCGAATACCCAATTGCGCCATCAATTCGCGCACCTCTTCGGCGATGAAAAAGAAAAAATTCACCACGTGTTCCGGCTGGCCGGTAAATTTTTTGCGCAACTCTGGATCCTGCGTGGCCACGCCGACCGGACAGGTGTTGAGATGGCACTTGCGCATCATGATGCAGCCTTCCACCACCAGCGGGGCAGTGGCAAAACCGAATTCGTCCGCGCCCAGCAACGCGCCGATCAGCACGTCGCGCCCGGTCTTGAGCTGGCCATCCACCTGCAATGCGACGCGGCCGCGCAACTGATTCAGCACCAGCGTCTGCTGCGCCTCGGCCAAGCCCAGTTCCCACGGCGTACCGGCATGTTTGATCGAGGAAATCGGCGATGCGCCGGTGCCCCCGTCAAACCCGGAGATGACGATGTGATCCGCCTTGGTCTTGGCGACGCCGGCCGCGACCGTGCCCACCCCCACTTCGGAAACCAGCTTGACCGAGATCGAGGCGGAGGGGTTGGAATTTTTCAGGTCATGAATGAGCTGCGCCAAATCCTCGATCGAATAAATATCATGATGCGGCGGCGGCGAAATCAGCCCCACACCCGGCACCGAGAAACGCAGCTTGGCGATATATTCGGTCACCTTGTGGCCGGGTAGCTGGCCGCCTTCGCCGGGCTTCGCGCCTTGCGCCATCTTGATCTGGATCTGGTCGGCGCTGGCGAGGTATTCGGCGGTCACGCCGAAACGGCCTGACGCCACCTGCTTGATGCGCGAGCGCAACGAGTCGCCTTTCTTGAGCTCGCGGTCTTTGGCGATGCGGCTCTTGCCGATAATGTCGGACAGCATTTCGCCGCCCTTGAACGGCTTGAAACGCGCCGCATCCTCGCCGCCTTCGCCGGTGTTGGATTTGCCGCCGATACGGTTCATCGCAATCGCCAGCGTGGTATGCGCCTCGGTGGAAATCGAGCCGAGCGACATCGCGCCGGTGACAAAACGCTTGACGATTTCCCTGGCCGATTCGACTTCCTCCAGCGGTACGGGCGTTCCTGCGGGCTTGATCTCGAACAAGCCGCGCAAGGTTTTCAGTTTCGTGCTTTGCTCGTTGATCAGCCGCGCATATTCCTTGAAAGTCGCGGCATTGTTGGTGCGTGTGGCGTTCTGCAGTTTCGCGATGGAATCGGGCGTCCACATGTGTTCCTCGCCGCGCACGCGCCAGGCATATTCGCCGCCCGCCTCGAGGGCATTGGCCAGCACTGGGTCGCTGCCAAATGCATTGCGATGAGTGTGCACTGCTTCTTCGGCGGCTTCGCTCAAGCCGATGCCTTCGATCTGGGTCGCCGTGCCGGCGAAATATTTCTCGACGAATTCCGCATTCAGGCCAATTGCTTCAAAAATCTGCGCGCCGCAATAAGACTGATAAGTGGAAATGCCCATCTTGGACATCACCTTCATCAAGCCCTTGCTGATTGCTTTGATAAAGCGCTTTTTGGCTTCCTTGGCACCCATTTTCGCGGGCAGATTCATCGCCATGATGGTCTCGTAAGCCAGCCAAGGGCACACTGCCTCGGCGCCATAGCCGGCCAGCAACGCAAAGTGATGCACTTCGCGCGCCGAGCCGGTATCCACCACCAGGCCGGTGCTGGTGCGCGACCCGGCGCGCACCAGATGGTGATGCACTTTGGAGCAGGCCACCAGCGCGGGAATCGCCACACGCTGCGCCGACATTGCGCGATCCGACAGGATCAGCACGTTGTAGCCGTCGGCCACCGCCTTGTCGGCGGCGGCACACAGCGCCTGAACGGCGCCCTCACAACCTGGCGCACCTTGCGTGACCGGGTAGGTCATGTCCAGCACCAGCGAACGGTAACGCCCCTGGGTGAGTTGATCGATGTTGCACAATTTCGCGATATCGTCATTCGACAATACCGGCTGATGCACTTCCAGGCGTAACGGCAGATTGGTTTCGTCAATGCCGAGCAGGTTGGGTTTCGGGCCGATGAACGAGGTCAGCGACATGACGATTTCTTCGCGGATCGGATCGATCGGCGGATTGGTGACCTGCGCGAACAGCTGCTGGAAGTAATCGTAGAATGAGCGGTTTTTGTTCGACAGCACCGGCAATGCGGCATCCATACCCATCGAGCCGATCGCTTCTTCGCCGTCATTCACCATCGGCGCCAGAATGAACTTGATATCTTCCTGCGAATAGCCGAAGGCCTGCTGGGTATCCAATAGCGTGGCGTTGAGCGGTGGCCTGCCGGCAACTTCGGGCAGGTCGCCGAGAAAATAGCGCGACTGCTCGATCCACTGGCGATACGGCTTTGCCATGGCGAGCTGGCTCTTCAACTCTTCATCCTCCACGATGCGCCCGGCCTGCATGTCAATCAGGAACATCTTGCCCGGCTGCAAACGCCACTTCTTGACAATCTTGTGCTGCGGAATGTCCAGCACCCCCATTTCCGAAGCCATCAGCACCACATCATCGTCGGTGATCAGGTAACGTGCCGGACGCAAACCATTGCGATCCAGCGTCGCGCCGATCATGCGGCCATCGGTGAACGCTACTGCTGCCGGGCCGTCCCACGGCTCCATCAGCGCGGCGTGATATTCGTAAAAAGCGCGCCTTTCTTCATCCATCAACGGGTTGCCCGCCCACGCTTCGGGGATCAACATCATCATCGCATGCGGCAGCGAATAGCCGCCCGTCACCAGCAATTCCAGCGCGTTATCGAAACAGGCGGAATCGGATTGTCCTTCCACGATCAATGGCCAGAGCTTGTCCAGGTCTGCGCCAAACACCTTGGAGGACATTGCGGCATGACGCGCAGCCATCCAGTTCACATTGCCGCGCACCGTATTGATCTCGCCGTTGTGCGCAATCATGCGGAACGGATGCGCCCGTATCCAGGTCGGGAAAGTATTGGTGGAGAAACGCTGGTGCACCAGCGCCAGCGCGCTGGCGACACTTTTATCCTGCAAATCAAGATAATACTTGCCGACCTGATTGGCCAGCAGCATACCCTTATAAACAATGGTGCGCGCCGACAGCGAAGGGATATACAAGCTCTGGCTACCCCCAAAACGCCGTACCGCATGCTGCACCGTTTTGCGGATCACGAACAGCTTGCGTTCGAACGCATCGGTATCGGCGCAGTTTGTGCCGCGCCCGATGAATACCTGGCGTATGACGGGCTCGGCTTTTTTGACACTCTCGCCCAAACCCGAGCTGTCTACCGGCACATCACGCCAGCCCAGCAACTGCTGACCTTCGGCGGCAATCTTGTCGGCAACAATTTGTACACATGCCGCACGCACCGCCACATCGCGCGACAAAAACAACATGCCCACACCATAATCGCCCAATGACGGCAACGCCACGCCTTGCGCCGCGCATTGCGCGCGCAAGAACGCATCGGGAATCTGCAGCAAAATACCCGCACCGTCGCCGGTCAGCGGATCGGCTCCTACCGCGCCGCGATGGGTTAAATTCTCCAGTATCTGCAAGCCCTGGCGCACCATATCGTGGCTTGGCTTCCCTTTGATATGTGCGATGAAGCCCACCCCGCAGGCATCGCGCTCCTGGCGCGGATCATATAAACCTTGCTGCATCGGTAAAGAACTGTTACTCACGGCGTTCCTCGATCAAATCAAAAGCCAAAATAATGGCGACACACGCCGCCACGTCAAATGCAAAAGCGAAAGGGCGGGAATCTTACCTTGTCTGGGGTGTACGGGCAACCATAACCATCAACCTGACGCAAGGAAGACAAGGAGGCAATCGCATAAATTCAATGAGGGGGTTGTGCCTTTTCTGGTACCGGATGGCTCTCCGGCGGCGCCTCGTCCAGATACTCCAGGTTATGGCGCGCCTTGATGTGCTTCGGGTCGAGTTGCAGCGCGAGGGTGAATTCGCGCCGGGCGTCCTCGGTGCGTCCGGCGAGTTTGTAGGCATAGCCGAGGTTGTTGCGCACCCGTGCCTTGTGCGGCGATTTGCGCGCCGTGTCTTCCCATAACGCGATTTCGTCGGCATATACCTGATTGCGCAGCAGCGTCAGGCTGCCGAGCGTGAGCAACAATATGATGCAGGCGATCCTGAATGATCTTGTGTTCAGCCACAGCGCCAGTTCAGCGGCAAGGGCGAGGAACAGCGGCCAGCCGGCGAGGTAGAGCTGGCGGTCGTTGGCGATGTCCAGCCGCGGCAAGAACAGGTGCAGCGGCAGCAACTGGATAATCGCCCAGGCCAACGCGAAACCCAGCCACGGACGTCTGCGCCAGCAGGCCAGCATCAGTGCGCAGACCGCCAAAAAGAACAGTACCGGCAGCGGGCTTCCCGGCGGGTCGCGCAGCAATGGCAGGCTACTCAGTAATGGAAGGTCAGGGTCGATGTTCAGCCACAGCGGCAGCGCCCATTGCCGCAGCAGGTAGGCGAAGGCGGCGAGTTGCGTGGCGAGATTGCCCTGCATGGTGTTGAGTTCCGCGCTGCGTTCCATTTGCGACAGGTAACTATCGTTGAACAGGAAGAACAGCGCACCGGCCAGCAGTACGGCCCAGCTTGGCCATTGCGGCCTGAACGCCGTTTTCCATGCACCGCCGCAGCCGAGCTCCCAGGCCAGCAGCGCCAGCGGGAAAGTCACTGCGGTTTCCTTCACGCCCAGCGCGACAACGAACAGCAGCGGCGTGACCGCGTAGAGCCTGAGCCTGTCCTGCCGGATGCGTCCGGTGACGTAGGCGAACAAGCCGCCCAGATAGAACAGCGTCATCAGCGAGGTGGAGCGCCCGCAAATATAGGTGACCGCCTCGGTGTGTGCCGGGTGCACGGCGAAAAGCAGCGCGGCGAACAGCGGCACGTGTTGCAGACGCTCGCGCAGCATCTGCCGCTCGATGAACGTCTCGCTCAGGCGAAACACCAGCCAGGTGTTGACCAGATGGATGAGCAGGTTGGTGAGATGGAAGCCTGTCTTGCCCAGCCCCAGCGTCCAGTCGAGGGTATAACTGAATTTCAGCAGCGGACGGATGCCGTGGCCGAGACCGGCAAGCCAGGCCTCCCAGGAATGCACCGAGGGGTTGTCCACAATGACCTTGTAATCGTCGAACTGGAAATCACCGGACAGCGCATTGAAATAGCTGACGATGACGGCCAGCGCCAGACATACCATTACGCCGCGCCGCGATTCAGGGAGCAGCGCGCGCATGATCGAACGCGAGATCGAGGATATCTACTGCATCCCACCAGCGGTCGCTGCCATGCAGCATCACCAGCAGCACCCTGGTTGGGCCGCGTTCGGCGTAAGCGATCAGGCATTTGCCCGCCCTGGGCGTGTAGCCGCTTTTGAGGCCGAGCGCGCCACGGTAACGGCCGATCAGTGCGTTCTTGTTGGCGAAGCGATAGTCGCGCGGCGCATTCAACGCGGAGATTTTTACTTGTTGTTTGGCGGTCAGTTCGAGCAGCGCGCGATGCCTGAGCGATTCATTGGCCAGCAACGCGAGGTCGCGCACACTCGAATAGTGGCCGGGCGTATCGTGTCCGCAGGCATTGCTGAAACGGGTGCCGCGCATGCCGAGTTCGCGTGCGCGCCGGTTCATGCGCTGCACGAAACGCGCTTCGCTGCCTGCGATGTGTTCCGCCAGCGCGCGGCAGGCATCGTTGGCGGAGTGGATCAGCGCGGCGGCGAGCAGATCTTCGACGTGAAAACTATCGCCGTTGCGCAACCCCAGACGGCTGCCGGTTTCGTTGGCGGCGGTACGGCTGATGGTGACTTCCGCTTGCGGGCGGTAGTCATCCAGCACCAGCAACACGGTCATCAGCTTGGTCAGGCTGGCGGGCGGCAGGCGGCGATTTGCCTGACGCTCCCATACCGGCCTGCCATCCACTTCGACGCGGTAGGCGGTGGCGGCTTCGGGAAAAGGATCGGGCTGCGCCAGCGCCAGCAGGGTGTGGCATGACAGCAGCAGCCCGAGCAGCAGGCGCATGGGTCAGAAGCCGAGCAGGCCGTAGGGCGGATGAGCCGAAGGCGTTATCCGCCGAATGAAATGTGGCTCGCAGGGATGGGCGACTTGTCGCCCAACTCGCAAAAAACATACGGCGGAAGGCGCTACGCTTTTCCGCCCTACGGATTGCAGATGTTTTGACATGTTCCGTTAATCCCGGGGCGCAATACTAGAAGCCGAACAGGCCTTTCAGTTTTTTTGCGCTGTCGATTACCGCGTCGGCCGGGTTGTTGGCACCGGATGACGATTTGCCGGATGACGACTTTTCGGAGGCCGTTCCAGCGTCTTCGTCTTCATCACCGCCCTCTTTTCCGCTGAGGCAGCGGGACAAATCTTCATGCGCGGTATAGCTGCGGCCCTCGCATTCCTTCTTGCGCATCGCCGCACGATAGGCCTTTGCTTCTGCCGGGCAGTGCGGTGTCAGCGTGCGGTAATTCTTGCCGTTGAGCGTCTTGCAGATGGATTGGGTGGTGGCAGACATGTCCAGTCCGCATGACTTGGCGATCGAGGTGCTGCCGGTCGGGAGGTGCTGCTCGCGCATGGCCAGCGTGCTGTACACCTCTGCATCTTTGCCTGCGTCCTTGCGCACCGCATCACAGACAATCTTCGACTTGCCCGGGCACATGGAATCCTTGGCGAGGAACATGTCGGCCATGTTGATCAGATCCCGCGTGCTGCGCCCGGATGTCTCGCAGGATTTGGCGATCTGCTTCTGCGCTGCCGCCATCTCCGGGCTGGGTTGCGACGAGTCGCAGGCCGGGCCGATGCGCTTGCCGCGGTAGGTGGTGTTCATGTTCACTGCTTCGCCGTCCGAGGTGCCGGAGAGGCGCATTGCGCCCTGATAGCTGTCCGGGGTGCTGGTGATCTCACCGGTGCCGTTCATCACCTCGCCGTCGCGGGTGCAGCGCACCTTATACGAGGTCTTGTTGCCGGAGACTTTGACGTCGGAAATCTGGCAATCCTTGTCC
>JANLID010000239.1 GCA_024654105.1 Gallionella sp.
ACATGGCATGGCAGCATTCCCGCCACGCGAGTTTCGCGAAGCTCTTGAGAGACTGCGTTATGATCATCCTGCGCTGCAACTTTGAGGGGAGACCTCAGAACCTGACCCCAATGGCACTCTCATCAATAACATATTCTTTACCATCCTTCTCTTCGGAGAGGTAAATAATAGGTAGTGGTATTAGCAAAATTGCCGACTCTATAAGCTTGCTTGCTTTTGTTGAATCCCAAACATATTGCCGTTGAAAATCCGGCTGTAATACAAGACGCCCCTTTTTTTGTTTGTTGTAATAGAGAGTCAATTTCCGGATCGCCGCTGGACGTAAAAATATTATTTTCTTTTTGCGGGATGGAAATTTCATCGTCTTGAGCGTCATCAAAGCTCATTTCGATAATCTCGTCGGTCGCCATGTCATTTCCAATTCACGCTGTCGCTTCAGGTTCCTATGAAACGTGGCTGCACTGCGAAGCCGGGGTGCGGGTATCCATGTTGCGGCCGCGATTGATGTGGTCGTCGATTTCGCCCGCGCATCCCGCCATACGACCGAACAGGAATGCGGTGAACGCTGCCATTTCCATCGAGCTTTCGCTGAATTCGCCCTTGCGGTAGCGCGGCCACAGCAGTTTCAGCAGCATCGCGGCGATGATGGCATCGATGTTCACGCAGAACACGTTGCTGGTCACGCCGTTGTCGAACAAGGCCTGAACCAGGGCACGATAATAATCGTGGAACACGTTCTTTTCGCCACGCTCGGCAAACAATTCCGCAATGTAAACCTCACGCGGATCCTTGTTGACCGATTGCCCCTTGAACACCGGGTGGTTGACACCGGGAATGTTGCGCACCGGCAGACCGAGTGCCTTGCCGGCCTTCTTCTCCTTGTTGAATGCCAGTGCGAATTCGGTTGCCATCGCCTTGAGATCAAGGCCATGGTCGGCGGTGCTGGCATCGGCCAGATTGGTGTTGCTGAAGCTCTCGATCAGGAACTGGATGCCCTCGTAGCCGTTGCCGCCGTGGGCAAAGCCGGTGTGGGTGAGGAAGCCGATCATGCCCTTGTTGATTTGTACCCGCTCCGGCGATTCCGGGCCGTCGGCGGATACCGCACCCTTGCAGCCCTGCGCCGAAATGGTGCCGACGCCGTTGGAGATGATCAGCCCGAGCATGACCTGGAACGGGAACAGGCTCGCTTCTGTCGGGCGCTCGCCGAGCAGGGAGAGATAGGCCAGCTGGGTAGCGGTCCATGACTCCAGCACTTCTTCGTTGCCGATGCCGCAGAATTTGCCGGGCTGGTGGTGCTTGCCCTCGGCTGCGGCACCGATGATGGCTGAAAATAGATGCGAATACCAGGGCAAATTGCGCACGGTCAGCCTGGAGATACGCTTGCGCATCAGCGGTTCCCATGCGATGGTCGTGGTGAGCGCGGCGACTACCGCATCTGTGGTCGGGTAGCCGTTCAGGCTGCGCAGGTAGCGCACGAAGACCGACTTGCCTTTGCGTTTGTCGAAGGCCTTGAGCATCGCTTCGGCTTGCGCATCCGGTGTCTTGCCCAGTAGCGTTGCAAGTTGTTCCGGGGTGGCTGCGGCCGGCATAATTTTGGCCTGCTCATCATCGCCCGTATGCAGACCGGAATGTGCGAACAACTCGACCAGCGTGTCGGCAGCATTGCGTGCGCCGTCCACGCGCTTCGGTCCAAGCAGCGCAACCGCCGCGCTGATTACCGTATTGGGGGAGTTGCCGGCCTCGCGTGCCGCGTCGGCGGCGGCCAGCATGGCTTCGCCGTGCAGGTTGACCCGCGCCGCCACTGCGATGTTGAACAGGGCGTTATCGTTGGCATCGTTGAGCTCGCGCACCAGTGCCATGCACAGGTTGGATTCCAGCGGCTGCTTGGCGGTATCCAGAATGGATATGTTGTTGACCTTGGTGACCTGCGTCTTCGGGTCCATCACCGAACTTCCCGAGCAGTCTTTCATCGACTGGCGCGGGAAAATGGCGCCCACATGCTTGAGCAGCTCGGCGATTTGTTCGTCATAGGGCGACATCGCCTTGACTATGGGAATATTCAACGCTGGCGGAAGTTTCAAACCTTGATCGTCGCCAAACCACGGCTTCAACTCAAGATTTCCTTCCGACGGGAAATCCTGTTTGACGCCGTTCAGTTTCATCACCGCAGTCAGCGCCAGCGGGATATGCGAGATGTTGGTGACTACCGCACCTTTTTTCGAACACACCGGATTCTCGGGCGTAAACAGGTCGTTTACCCCGAACTTGTCCATGAACCATTTTTCCTTGGCACGCGCATCATCGCCCGACCCGGCAATGGCGCCGGCATGGCCCACAGCACGCGTCAGGTTCGCCTTCCAGCGGCCGACCACGCAGGCCACTACCGGTTTTTCGAAGGTAACCGCTTCCTCATAGTAACCGCCCGGTTCACAGTACAACACCGCCGCCTTGGTGCGCTCGTCGTTGGCCATAGCGTAGGCAAACTCGGGGGTGGCGTAATTGATATAGACGTCCTTGCCGCTGGAGATCAGCGTCGTCGTCCCCCATCCGCCGATCGACAAATAATTGGCGATGGTAGTGGTGAAGTTGCCGGAGTTGGAGTAGATGGCAACCGAGCCCTTGCGTAAGGTTTCCTGGGGTTTGTCGCCGCCCAGCGCACCGCCGATGCGCACATGGTTCCATGAATCCGCCACGCCCAGGCAGTTGGCGCCGAAAATATCCACTCCGCGCTGCTGGCCGAGCGCCCGTATTTCGCGGGCATCGTGCACCGCCACCTTCTCGGTGAGGATGATGACCTTCTCGACATCCGGATTGATCCGGATCAGTTCGGCGACACCGTCACGCACGGCGGAGGGCGGCAGATAAACGACGCCGACGTTGAACTTGTGCCCGGCATCCATGCCTTCACGCACGTTGTTGTAGACCGGAATATTGCCCAGGGAAGTCTCAAGAACCTGCCCACGGCGACCCGGCGAGGTGCCGAAAACAATATTGCCTCCGGAATAGACATGGCTGACCGGCGTCACGGAACGCGATTCGTTGCCCAGGATATTCAGCACGCAGATGCGATCCTCGCTGGCCGCAATCTCGGCCAGGGAACGAATGCCGACAAAATATTTGAAACTCTCGATACCAGGCTTTCTCATTGCTTTCACCTTTGCTAATTATTCATTCACGTAGGTTGGGTTAGCGGCTTTATCGCGTAACCCAACAAACCATATTTTCAATACCGGCGCCAGGAAGGATGATTGAGCTTGTTGGGTTACGGCGCAAAAAACCGCGCCTAACCCAACCTACACAATTCATCAGGCGTCGGCTGGCAAACCCAGCAGCTTCGCCACTTCAGCGCGGCCACCGCTCTTCATCCAGCGATCCGCCTCCTGGGCGTAATTCACCACATCGGTCATCGCGGAGTCGAAGCCGAAGATTTTATAGGGTATCCGCAACGCGTCGAGCACATCCTTGAAAACACCCATACCGCGTATCACATTGGGGCCACCGCGACCAATCACCACATAGACAGGCGTCGGTCCGTGTTCGCTGAAGTAGTCGCGCAGCGCATCGGCCATCGCCCGGAACGTGACGAAGATGTCCGTGTTATTGGCCTTGCCGCCGATGACGAACAGCACATTCGACTGTTTGAGATAATACTTGAGGCAGATGCGCATCACTTCATACATCTTCTCGTAGGGCGGATTACCCCCGAAATCGGAGGAGATGATGGCATCGTTGCCCAGCACCTCGGTGACCAGGGAATTTGCACCGCCACCGAATGTGGGCGCCAGGATAGTGCCCTTTTCGTTGATCACGTAAACGTCGCTCTGTCCCTGATAGGTGCGCAGTTCGTTGATCTCCTGCTCGAAGTCGTTGGCCTCGGTAACGAAAAGGTCAACGGGCAGGTTCAAACGGTTCACGCGCGGATCGTCGCGGTCGAAACCGCACTTGAAGTCGCAGGCCACCGGCATCAGTGAACCGGATTTGCCCTCCATCATGCGGATCGGATTGAGCTCCATCGTCGACATGCCGTAATGATGGTATAGATCCCACAGCTTCGGCAGATACTGCACCAGCGGCGACACGATCTCGCGCGGCGCGCCGAGGTCGGACAACGCATTGGAAACGATAAAGGACTTGAGCCCGGTCAGCGGATCGAACGGGACTTCGATGATCTGGGTCTTGTCCAGTTCCTCGATGTCCATGCCGCCGTGATGGGTGAGCGTCATGACCGGCGCGCGGTAGCGGGTCGAATCGGTGATC
>JANLID010000247.1 GCA_024654105.1 Gallionella sp.
CAATATTAATCTCGGTCTGCGTCAGCGCATAGTTCGCTATCTGGTTGTAGCGCCCACGATTCAACCCTTGGCCCTTCAAATGATTACGAGGATACGGGCGGTGTACGTCAGACGGCGCGCTCAAAACAAAAATGGACAGATATACCCACGGTCAGGTGTAGCGCGGCGTTATCAGTTTTCATTTTGCTGCGTCTATCGCCTTCTGCAACACCATTCTGTCCGTTACATCTTTATCCCGCACGGTTTGCTTTGTAAGCAGCAATCCTTCGAGAGATAGGGTGCGCACCGGGATGCCGTCAAGATCAACAATTTCTGCGTAGCGTGAAAGTGTCTGGTTGGTTTCGCCGCAAGCATTGAACAACAAATCCACAATAAATTCGTCCGCCACGCGGATAGTTTCGCCTTCGTCAAACCATGCGGGATCGATTTGCTCGCTCGCTCTCTCAGGCAATACCAGCAATGCCTTGATTACGCGCTTTCCCTGCGCGCTGGTTGGTGGCACGAGAATATCAATGTCGGTCGTGGCGCGATAGTAGCCGTGCGCAAACAAGGCATATCCACCAATCAGGAAATAATCGACCTTATTTTCGTTGAGTGATTGTATGACCGCTTTTAGGTCATCAATCGTTGCAGGACGGGCATATTCCTCTTCAGCCATGTCTGATTTTCTGAACAGCAACCATCGAGTTGATCACGCATTCCATCATGTGCCGATCAGCTTCTTCATGGGATTTGTAGCGAAACACGCCGCGCGGAAAGCGGAAAGTGGACTGCATTTTCTGAATTTCCGTATTGAACAACGCGCCCTCTTTCAACAAAGCGCCATCAGCGTGGAATGTGATGTCACGTTCCTTGCGATTACCGGCGATTTTCATTGCATCCTCCGTTACGTTCAATTTGTGCTGGCAGGTTACCCAGCAGGCAGTTAAAGGTCAAATGCTGCTCTTTACCCATTCCACGCAAAACCGGCAGGTTCACGCCCGCGCCAACGCAGTCACCGGATCGAGCCGTGCCGCGCGGCGCGCCGGCCACACGCTGAACAGAATGCCGGTGCCGAGTGCTGTGCCAAACGCAGCCAGCACCGCCCACCATGGTGCGGCTACCGGCAATGCGGGATAGATCTGACCAATTATTACTGTTCCGATTTCACCGAGTATCAGTCCCACCGTGCTGCCGACGCCGGACAGGAGCGCGGCTTCGGCAAAAAACAGTTTGCGTATTTGTGCCGCCGGTGCGCCCAGTGCCTTGAGCAGGCCGATTTCCCTGACGCGCTGGGCGACGGCGATGAGCATTACGTTCATGATCAGGATGCCGGCCACGGCGAGACTGATTGCGGCGATGCCGCCAACCGCCAGCGTCAGTGCGCGCAGGATGCGGTCGAAGGTGGCCAGTACGGCATCCTGCGTGATGACTGTCACATCGCGTTCGCCGTTGTGCCGCTGGAAAAGTATCTGTTCGGCATCGCGTGTGGCCGGTCCGATGGCGTCGCGGCTATTGGCTTCGATCAGTATGCGGAACAGGCCGGAGGTATTGAACAGCATGTGCGCCGAGGCGACGGGAATGATG
The DNA here is from genome assembly GCA_024654105.1 of Gallionella sp. Lineage (GTDB taxonomy): Bacteria > Pseudomonadota > Gammaproteobacteria > Burkholderiales > Gallionellaceae > Gallionella. The sequence goes on from JANLID010000247.1 coordinate 1,567, forward strand.
ACCAGTTCGTCGGTGTTGAACCCCATCGATTCGCCCTGCGTCGCCAGCACGCCGACCACGCGGAAACGCCGGTCGCCCAGCCGCACCCATCCGCCGACGGCCGGTTGCTGCCCGAACAGTTCGCGCTTGATCTTGGCGCCCAGCACGCATACCGAGGCGCTGTCATGGATATCGATGGATGGCAGGAATTGTCCTTGCGCCAGATCCATGTGGCGCACTTTTAGCAGTTCGGAAGTTGAACCCAGCACCGCAACCTCACGATTGCGCGCGTCGAGCGAGATATTGGTCGTGCCAATGGTCAGCGGCGCAATACGTTTGATGGCGCGGCTGCGCAACAATGCCTGCGCGTCGTCCAGCGAAATCTCGCGCGGAACCTGCCCGAGCAGCATACCCGGTGTGAGTCCTGCCGTTTCGGTGCGTCCAGGCAACATGATAATCAGGTTGGTGCCCAGCGAGGAAAACTGGTCGATCACATAGCGCCGCGCACCTTCACCCAAGGCAGTGAGAATGACCACTGCCGCCACGCCGATGGACATGGCCAGAATCATCAGCAGGGTGCGGGAGCGGCTGCCGCGCAGGCTGGCGGAGGCGAATTGCAGCGTGTCGGCAAACCTCATGTTTGGCGCGCGTCGTCCGACACGATGCGCCCGTCCAGCATGTGCAATTGGCGTGCCGCGCGCCCGCCGATCTCCGCGTCATGGGTGACGATAACCAGCGCGATGTTCTCCTTGACCAGCTGTTCCAGCAGTTTCAACACTTCCCCGCCGGTGGTGCGATCCAGATTGCCGGTCGGTTCGTCTGCAAGCAGCACGCTGGGGCGCATGACGGTGGCGCGCGCAATTGCCACCCGCTGGCGCTGTCCGCCGGAAAGCTGGTCGGGACGGTGGCCGGCGCGATCCGCCAAGCCATAATTCTGCAACAGTTCCGCAACTCGCAACTTGCGCTCCTCGACGGCGATGCCCGCCAGCACCAGCGGTAGTTCGATGTTCATCGCCGCCGTCAAGCGTGGCACCAGATGGAAGGACTGGAACACGAAGCCGATTTTCTCGCGCCGTACCTGTGCCTGCTGTTCGTCATTCAGGTCGGTGACGTTGCCGCCATCCAACCGGTAGACGCCGCCAGTCGGTCTGTCCAGCAGCCCGATCAGATTAAGGAGGGTAGATTTTCCGGAACCGGATGGCCCCATGATGGACAGATACTCGCCTGCGCCGAGGCTCAAGTCGATATCGCGCAACGCGGCAACTTGCTGATCGCCGACGGTGAAGATGCGGCTGATATTCTCCAGTTGGATCATTTTGCGCAGGGGCACGGTGCGCCGCGCCCTACTTTCCGTTTTCCGGCTGCACGTGTGCGCCGGCACTCACGCCGGCTTGATCGAGCGTTACCACGATGCGGTCGCCCTCGTTCAATCCGGAAATGACCTCGGTGTAATCCCAGTTGGCCAATCCTGTTTTTACCGTGCGCTCCTCGAGGATGCCATCTGCCCGGTAAAGAAGCACATGCATTTCTTCCAGTAAGGTTTGCGTGGGGATGCGCAGCACTTTTTCACGTGTGGTATGCACGATTTCGACATCCGCGCTATAGCCGACCAGCAGATTTTCCGCCGTGGGCGGCTCAATGAATTCCACTTCCACTTCCACGGTGCGCGCCTGCTTCTCCAGCTCCAGCACATACGGCGCGATGCGCTTGACCTTGCCCGCGAATGACTTGCCCTTGATTGCATCCAGCACGATGCGGCCTGCTTGTCCCACCCTGATGTTGGCTGCATCCGTCTCGTCGATCGGCGCGCTGACGAACAGGCAGCGGTCATCAATAAGATCGATGGCCGGCGGCGTCGGAATGCCGGGTGGTGAAGGCGTGGCATATTCGCCCAGCTCGCCGCTGATGTCGGCCACGATGCCGTCGAATGGCGCGCGCAATACCATACGCCGCAAACCGGCCTGTGCCACGGCAATGCGTGAACGCGCCTGATCGGTTTCACTGCGCGCTGCTGCACAGGAAGCCTGTTTGGCTTTCGCGTCTGCCTCGGCGCGTTCCAACCCTTCCGTCGAAATGAAGCCGCGCTCGCGCAACTGCCGCGCCCGCGCCGCTTCCTTGCCGCTCAATGTGGCAATCGTGCACACTTCCTCGACGCGCGTGGCAACGGTGTTGAGCTGCTGCTCTGCGAGCCGCGCCTGCGCCTGCAAATCATCGTTCCACAATTCCAGCAATACTTGACCTGCCTTGACCCGCTCACCTTTTTTCACCAGCAAATGGGCGATCTGTCCGCCCACCGTTGGCGCCAGCTTGGCGCGGCGGCAGGCTTTGACCGTTCCCGCGCGGGTATTGCTCACTGTCGCTTCCACCGTCCCGCGCTCGACCCTGGCCAACTTCACGCGGACCGGTTCGGGACGGGTGAGATGCCAGATTGCAGTCGCCAGCAGTAACAATACAACGAAATAGGGAGCGTATTTCAGAAGGGGGTTTTGCTTGCGGTTCCCGGATAAAGTCATACGAATTCCTCAAAAACTTGTAGCAGAATGAATCGCGTCCCGCATACCAAAACTCATACACGACCCAAAATGGATGCGCCGGATGAGTATATACGAGACACCTGCAAAATACGCAAACAGAATGGCGGCGATCAGGGGATAGCTTATCGTTTTCCTGCCATTGCAGAAAAACAACACGTACAGTAAGCAGAAAATGTGTTGTTTTCGCAACGATTCCCATGTGCTAAGCACACCCTTGTTGGTAGAATGGCGCACGGTGGGATGTTGATGCGAGTTAGTGCAACATTGTTTCTGTAAATTCCGATCCAGCCGTATTGGCGCTTGTGCAGATTGGTCGCCAAAGTCAGCGAGGATCGCAAGCGGGTTCTTCGGAGTTATATTACCAACAACTTCGAAGGAGTAAAAAAGAATGGCAATACGTGTAGAAAACAACCCACTGGAGGCGGCCTGTACGGCTTTGCTTTTCCACGGGCTCGATGGTGCCGGCGAGGCCGCTGCGCATTCCGGTCAACGAGGCCGGCAAGAGCGGAGCTACCAAGCTGGACAACGATAATTTTACCCTTGGCGTAAATTACTATTTCGATACGCCTGCAGCGGCACCCGCGGCTGTTGCACCAGTTGTGGTGAAAGAGGAGCCAAAGTCTGTACCGGAACCAGCACTAGCACCGGAATCTGTGCCAGAGACTTGGAAGACCCTGCTGGAAAACAAGCCGGTGTGTATCGAAGGAGCCAACTTCGAGTTTGATTCGGCCAGGCTACGCAGTAAGGAGATCAATAAGCTGGATGAGGTGGTCAGCTTCGCCGAAAAATACAAGGATGCGGAACTGGAATCCAGCGGTCATACTTGCAGCATCGGCACCGAGGCCTACAACCAGAAACTGTCCGGGCGTCGCGCCGAGTCGGTCAAGGCTTATCTGGTCAAGAAGGGCGTTGCCGCGGATCGTATCACCACCGTCGGTTACGGTGAATCCAAACCGATGGCAGACAACAAGACTCGCGCGTGCCGCGAACTGAACCGCCGTGTTGAGGTTTGCACCATACTCAAGGTTGAAAAAAGAGTACGCGTAACCGAGTGAACGACTGCAAAAATGGCAAAAGCGGGTTGGCAACAGCCCGCTTTTTTCGCATCTGTTTTTTGTCATGCGCAATGGGTGTGCGTTACGGTGATAAGATGATAACTCTCAATATTCTTCAGGCACGCTAATGAAGCTGGCCATCGCGCAAATCAACTGTGTGCTGGGTGATCTGACCGGGAATGTCGCAAAGATTTTGCAACATGCCGAGCAAGCCAAACAACAAGGCGCGCAACTATTAATCACCCCTGAACTAAGCCTGTGCGGTTATCCGCCGGAGGATTTGCTGCTGCGTGACGGTTTTTACCAGGCATGTACACAGGCATTGGTTGATCTTGCCAAAAAAGTATCGGGCATTGCTGTGGTAGTTGGGCATCCGTATGAATCAAAGGGGGAACGCTATAACGCGGCATCGTTGCTTCGGGATGGTGAAATTGCCGCGACTTATCTCAAACAGGAATTACCCAATTATTCGGTATTCGATGAAAAGCGCTATTTCGACCACGGCAGCGAATCTTGCCTGTTTGAAATAGAAGGCATCCGCTTTGCCTTGAATATCTGTGCCGATATTTGGGAACCTGATTCAGCCCGTCAGGCGCGCGATGCCGGTGCGCAAGTGCTGCTGGTGCTGAATGCATCGCCTTATGCAATACGCAAGCAGGAATCCCGTCAATACACCATTCGCGAACGTATCGCGGAAACCGGCATGTCAGTGGTTTACGCCAATCTGGTTGGCGGTCAGGATGAACTGATTTTTGATGGGGCTTCGTTTGCCATGGATAGTCATGGCACATTGACAGCACAAGCGGCGCAGTTTGAAGAAGATTTACTGATGCTGGATATGCATGATGAGTGCCCGGCAGGCACAAAGGCGGCGGCATTGAGTGAAGAGGCGGGTATCTATCGCGCCTTGTGTCTCGGTGTGCGCGACTACATTGGCAAGAATCGTTTCCCCGGTGTGTTCTTGGGATTATCGGGCGGGATTGATTCAGCGCTGACCCTGGCGATCGCAGTCGATGCACTGGGTGCTGACAAGGTGCATGCGGTCATGATGCCCTCGCCCTATACCGCGCAGATCAGCCTGGACGATTCGCGTGAGATGGTAAAGATTTTCGGAGTACGCTATGACGAATTTTCCATCGAGCCGATGTTTCAGAGTTATTTGAACACCTTGAGTACCGTTTTCGCCGGGCGTCCCATAGATGCGACTGAAGAGAATTTGCAGGCGCGCATCCGTGGCGCTTTGCTGATGGCACTGTCCAACAAGTTTGGTTCGCTGGTGCTGACCACCGGCAACAAGTCCGAAATGACCGTGGGTTATGCCACGCTTTATGGCGATATGGCGGGGGGATTCGCGGTGCTGAAGGACGTCAGTAAAACGCTGGTGTATCGCCTGGCACGCTATCGGAATACGCTGAGCAAGGTGATTCCGGAGCGCATCATTACTCGCCCACCCAGTGCCGAATTGCGCGCGGACCAAACCGACCAGGACAGTCTGCCGCCCTACGACGTGCTGGATGCTATCATGGTTTGTTATGTCGAACAGAACCTCGCCATTCCGGAAATCATTGCGCGCGGCTACGCCGAAGCCGATGTGCGCCGGGTGGTGCATCTGATTCGCATCAGCGAATACAAACGCCGCCAGTCCGCAGTGGGTATCCGCATTACGGAACGCAGCTATGGCAAGGACTGGCGCTATCCGATTACGGCGCGTTATCAGGATAACTTCTAATCCAATTCCATTTGACCGCCAGGTTTGATACAATGCGTCGCGTTTTGTA
>JANLID010000283.1 GCA_024654105.1 Gallionella sp.
CTGCTCGACAAGATCAAGGCAACAAAAAACAACGCGGAGTTTTTCGACTCCATGCGCCGCTAAAAAATGGTTTTGACGGGTGCGGATATTTATGTATAATCCGCGCCTTCGCAAAAAATCGCCCAAAAATCACAATAGTTATCGAGGTTGTTATGTACGCAGTCATTAAAACCGGTGGTAAGCAATATCGCGTCACTTCCGGCGAAACTTTGAAAGTTGAAATCATCCCCGGCGACGTAGGCAGTGCCATCGTGCTGGACAAGGTGCTGATGGTAGCCGATGGCGACAAGCTGTCCGTTGGCAAGCCGTTGCTGGCTGGCGCTTCCGTGCAGGCGACCATCGTGTCGCATGGCCGCGGCGACAAGGTACGCATTTTCAAGATGCGCCGCCGCAAGCACTACCAGAAAAATCAAGGTCATCGTCAAAACTACACCGAGATCCGCATCGACGGCATTTCCGCGTAATTTTCGTAAGGAGCAGATAATATGGCATCAAAAAAAGGCGGCGGCAGTACCAGTAACGGACGCGATTCACATTCAAAACGACTGGGTGTGAAGAGCTACGGCGGCGAATTGATCAGCGCGGGCAGCATCATTGTGCGCCAGCGTGGCACCGAATTTCATCCCGGCGAAAACGTTGGCATGGGCAAGGATCACACCCTGTTTGCCAAGATCACCGGCAAAGTGGTGTTTGCCATCAAGGGCGCACAACAGCGTAGAACTGTTTCGATCGTCGCCGCGTAAAACTGCGTCGCTCGAAACGAATCAGCCCTATCGCAAGGTAGGGCTTTTTTATTTGTAGCGTAGGGTGGGCTGTGCCCACCATGTCGGGCACGGCCCGACCTACATTCTGGTTCCGGCTCATCCGGCTTAGGCTCATGAAATTCATAGACGAATCAAAAATCGAAGTATTCGCCGGCAAGGGCGGCAATGGCGCGGCCAGCTTTCGCCGCGAAAAATACATCGAAAAGGGCGGTCCGGACGGCGGCGACGGCGGGCGTGGCGGCAGCGTGTATGCGCTGGCGGACCGCAACATCAATACGCTGGTTGACTATCGCTTCACCCGCACCCATCGCGCCAAGAACGGCGAATCCGGGCGCGGCGCAGATTGTTATGGCAAGGGCGCGGACGATGTCGTGTTGCGCATGCCGGTCGGCACGGTGATTACCGATATCAACAGCGGCGAAGTCATCGCCGATCTCACCCATGACGGCGAAAAGGCCTTGCTGGCACAGGGCGGCAAGGGTGGTTTGGGCAACCTGCATTTCAAGTCGAGCACCAACCGTGCGCCGCGCCAGTGCACGCCGGGCGAACCCGGCGAGGAACGCGAATTGCAGCTCGAGCTGAAGGTGCTCGCCGATGTCGGATTGCTCGGTATGCCGAACGCCGGAAAATCCACTTTCATCCGCGCCGTTTCGGCGGCACGCCCCAAGGTGGCGGATTATCCGTTCACCACGTTGCACCCGAATCTGGGCGTGGTGCGCGTCTCGCATGAAAAGAGTTTCGTCATCGCCGACATTCCAGGCCTGATCGAAGGTGCGGCGGAAGGCGCCGGGCTGGGGCATCAATTCCTGCGCCACCTGGCGCGCACCCGCCTGCTGCTGCATCTGGTGGACATTGCGCCACTGTATGAGGGAACCGATCCGGTTGCCGAAGCGCGCGCTATACTTAACGAATTGAAAAAATACGATCAATCGCTTTATGAAAAACCGCGCTGGCTGGTATTGAACAAACTGGATTTACTGGAAGATCGCGAAGGAAAAATAGCCGCCTTCCTCAAGCAATTCACCGATTTCGACCGCCACTTCGCCATCTCGGCGATCAACGGCGAAGGTTGCAAGGAATTGACTTACGCGATCATGGAACACTTGCAGGAGATGGCCAAACAGGAACAACAAGCCGCCATGAACAGCGCACAGGAAACCGACACAGATACTCTCTAAAGCTAAATATGAGAACAGCATTAAATCAATGTAAACGCATTGTCGTCAAAGTAGGCAGCAGCCTGGTGACCAACCAGGGCGCGGGGCTGGACCTTGATGCGCTGAGCAACTGGGCACGGCAAATCGCCGCACTCAACGCCGGCGACCATGAGGTGGTGCTGGTATCCTCCGGCGCAATTGCCGAAGGCATGCAACGCTTGGGCTGGCGCACCCGCCCTGTTTCGATACACAATTTGCAGGCCGCCGCCGCAGTCGGCCAGATGGGGTTGGTGCAGGCCTATGAAAGTTGCTTCCGTAAACATGGTTTGCATGCCGCGCAAGTGCTGCTCACCCATGCCGATCTGGCCGACCGCGAACGCTATCTGAACGCACGCACCACGCTGACCACGCTGCTTTCGTTGCGCGTCATTCCGATCATCAACGAGAACGACACGGTGGTGACCGACGAAATCAAATTCGGCGACAACGACACGCTGGGCGCGCTGGTCGCCAACCTGATCGAAGCCGACGTACTTATCATCCTCACCGACCAGAATGGGCTATATACCGCCGACCCGCGTAAAGATCAAAGCGCCACACTGGTCAGCGAAGCGCAGGCCGGCGATATGCAACTGGAAAGCATGGCAGGCGGCGCAGGCAGCCATCTAGGCCGCGGCGGCATGATCACCAAGATACTCGCGGCAAAACGCGCGGCACGCAGCGGCGCACATACCATTATCGCCTCAGGTCATGAGCGCGACGTACTGTTGCGTTTGCTGCAAGGCGAGGCCATCGGCACACTGCTCACTGCGGCCACCCCTACTCTGGCAGCACGCAAACAATGGCTGGCCAGTCATTTGCAGGTTGCTGGGAAACTGGTGTTGGATAGCGGGGCAATCAATGCGTTACGCTCCGGCGGAAAGAGTTTGCTGCCGATTGGCGTCAGGAGCGTGTTCGGGGAATTCGAGCGCGGCGCCGTCGTCGCCTGCGTCGGCGAGGACGGCAGCGACATTGCGCGCGGTCTGACCAACTATAACGCAGACGAAGCGCAGCGCATCGCTGGCCACGCCAGCCAGGAAATCGAAGCCTTGCTCGGGTACGGCGGCGACGCAGAAATCATCCATCGTGACAATCTGGTTTTGCTGTGAAGCAGCAAAACCAGATTGCGGCGCAGACTTAACTTGCGCAAAAAGTTAAGCCGCACAGCGGCGGCCAAAGGCAAAGCCTGAATCGCTGCAAGACAGAGACTAATCCCCCTCCCCATACCCCAGACATTCCACCCTGTTGCGTCCATGTTCCTTGGCAATATACAGGGCGATATCTGCAGACTTCACCAGCTTCTCCGCTGACAATTCCTCGCCGGGTACCACACTCACCACACCGCAACTAATCGTGACATGTTTATAATCCGAGCCATCATGCGGAATTTTGAGCGCACTCAAGTTTTGCCTGATCCGGTCGGCTACCCAACGCGCCCCTTCCTGATCGGTCTCAGCGAGAATCAACACAAACTCTTCGCCACCATAACGGGCTGCCATGTCACCGGGACGGGATGCGGTACGCGACACTTCTTTCGCTACCAACCTGAGGCATTCATCACCCGTCTGATGTCCATACTTGTCGTTGTACTTCTTGAAAAGATCCACATCGAACAGGATGACAGATAATGGCTTCTTGAGGCGGCGGCACCGCCGCCACTCACGATCCAATGATTCATCAAACAAACGTCGATTGGCAATGCCGGTTAATCCGTCTGTCGTTGAGAGCCGCTGCAATTCCTGGTTGGCCTCATTCAGCCGTTCTGCCAACCCGACCAATGCTCTCTGCATCCTTACCAAACGATGCATTGCATTCACCTTGGCCTGCAGCACTACCCGTCCAACAGGTTTCATCAAATAATCGTCGCCGCCTACTTCAATACCCTGTGCCAAATCTTCATCCTTGGACATCACACTCAAGAAAATAATTGCCGTCCAGTCATTTTTGCCCTGCAGCCTGCGAATTTCTTTTGCCACATCAAAGCCGTCAATATCAGGCAGAATAATGTCAAGCAGGATGATATCCGGGCGTTCATTGCGATACATCTCAATTGCGGCGCTGCCGGTTTCCGCAACCAGCGGAAGGACGTCCATATCCTCGAGATAATCTGTAATGGCTTTGATAGCGACTTTACTGTCCTCTACCACCATGACTTTCAGCTTACCCGGTTTTTTCGTCAAGATTACAACCCCGCGAGACGATGACCAGGTTGCCTGGTCACCGTCGCTTCACGTCGATCTACACGATGCCCCGGTGCTTCCCGTTGCCCGCTTCCTGTCCTCGCATTGACGCCTTCTATCCACTTCTTGATGCGGTTGGCATCCCCGACACGGGTAAACTTTCCCCATGAATCAAGCAGTACGATGATCATCTGACGCTGATTGATTGTCGCCTCCATCACCAGGCAACGCCCCGCTTCGCTGATATAACCGGTTTTACTCACACCGATATCCCACGATGCATTCCTGACCAATGGATTGGTGTTGGTAAACCGCATTTCGCGGCCTCTCCAGCCGTCCACGGAATGCGACGCGGTAGTTGTATACTGATGTATCAAGGCATAGTCGCGCGCGGCTGCAACCATTTTGACCAGATCGTATGCGGTGGAAACGTTGTTGCTGCTTAATCCGGTAGGGTCAAGGAAACGTGTGTCATGCATACCGAGTTCACGCGCTTTGGCATTCATTGCCGCAATTGCTGCGTCATACCCACCCGGATAAGTACGTGCCAAAGCGGACGCTGCACGGTTTTCCGAAGCCATTAATGCCAGCTTGAGCAGCTCACTGCGGGTAAGTGTCATGCCCATACGCAGGCGTGAATGCGTGCCTTTAAGCGTATCAATATCAGCCACATCAATGCTGATTTCTTCGTCCAGCGGCAACTGCGCATCCAGCACCACCATCGCCGTCATCAATTTGGTAATGGAGGCGATGGGAGCCTGCACGTCGGAATTCTTGCTGTACAGCGGGCGCTGTGTCTGTTGGTCGTATATCACTGCAATCGTGGAGCGCAACTTGGGTTCAGAACCGGCTTGGGATGCTGATCCGGAGACAGCGCGCTCCGACTTCAGCGAAGCGCCATTTGCGTTACGCTCTCCCGCGTGGGCTGCCAGCATTGGTCCTGCCAATAGGCAGATCAGCAATATTTTTCTCATGTACAACCTCCCCCGCACCACTTATTGCTACGAAGCATACCTGAATATCGATATAAATCAATAGGCAGGATAAATTTGTTCCTCTTGCTTCTGAAGATTCCACATTTGCGCATAAATCCTGTCCTGCGCCAGCAATTCACGGTGCGAACCGCGCTCAACAATACACCCCTTGTCCATCACCAATATCTGGTCGGCATCCACCACAGTGGACAGGCGGTGCGCAATGATGAGCGTGGTACGGTTCTGCGCAATCGTGCGCAGCTCGGCCTGAATCGCTTTTTCTGATTTTGAATCGAGCGCGGAAGTGGCTTCATCAAAAATCAGTATTGCCGGATTTTTCAAAATGGCACGCGCAATCGCCACGCGCTGCTTCTCACCACCGGACAGCTTCAGGCCACGCTCACCCACCATGCTCTCATAACCCTGCGGCAATGATTCGACGAATTCATGGATGTGCGCGGCCTGTGCTGCGGCGATAATTTCGCCACGCGTCGCATCAGGGCGACCATAGGCGATATTGTAATAAATCGTATCGTTAAACAACACGGTATCCTGCGGCACAATGCCAATTGCCGCACGCAGACTGCTTTGCGTCACTTCGCGGACATCGCGTCCATTGATGAGAATCCGCCCCTGCTGCACATCGTAGAAGCGGAACAACAAGCGCGAAAGCGTGGACTTGCCGGCACCGCTTGCCCCGACTACCGCTATCGTGTGTCCCTCCGGGATGACAAAGCTCACATCGAACAGAATCTGCCGGTCCGGCGCATAACCGAAACCGACCTGCTCGAAGCGCACCTCGGTCTTGCCCACCGGCAAAACTTGCGCGTCCGGCGCATCGGCGATTTCGCGATGTTCGCTCAACAGTCTGAACATTTTTTCCATGTCCGCCAGGGCATGGCGAATTTCACGATAGACGAAGCCGAGAAAATGCAGCGGCATGTACAACTGAATCAAGAACACGTTGACCAGCACCAGATCCCCCAGCGTCATCTCTCCTTTTACCACTCCGTCGGCAGCCAGCAGCATCAGCGCCGTGATGCCGGTGGCGACAATCAAGCTCTGCCCCGCATTCAGGTATGCCAGCGAGGTGGTGTTGCGCACCGCCGCGATCTCCCAGCGCTGCATATTCTCGTCATAACGCCGCGCTTCATATTGTTCATTGCCGAAATATTTCACCGTTTCATAATTCAGCAGGCTGTCGATGGCACGGCTGTTTGCTTTGGAATCCAGATCGTTCATGGAGCGGCGCACTACCATGCGCCATTCGGTGACGAACAAGGTGAACGCGATATAAATCAGCAGTGTGACAAACGTAATCACCGCGAACCACACGTTGTATTTGCTGAACAGGATTGCGGCCACCAAACCGATTTCCAGCAAGGTGGGCAGGATATTGAACAGCATGAAATTCAGCAAGAAACTGATACCGCGCGTGCCGCGCTCGATATCGCGCGACACCCCGCCAGTCTGCCGGTCGAGATGAAAGCGCAAGCTGAGACTGTGCAGATGTTCGAATACCTGCAGCGCCACGCGCCGGATCGCGCGCTGCGTTACCTTGGCGAACACCGCATCGCGCAACTCGCCGAACAGCGTGCTGAACAGGCGCAACACCCCGTAGCCGATGACCAGAAACACCGGCACGGCCAGTACCGCATGCGATGAATCCAACGCGTCAATAATCTCCTTGAGTACCAGCGGCACCGAAACATTGGCGAGCTTGGACAATACCAGCAGGCTCAACGCAATCACCACGCGCCACTTGAATTCCCAAAGATAGGGCAGCAAGGAGCGAATGGTCTGCCAGTCGGCGGGCGTGTGATTATTCGATGATGGAATCCGGGAAGAACGCATAATCAGCAGTCAGAATTTCAGGCGGGATCGTAACCGCCGCGTATGCAAAAAAAAACAAGTGGGGCGTATGGCAACATGCGACTTTCCGTGCGCTACATCAACCCATGGCGTGTTTGTGAGTAACACCCTGATGACTCAATCCATTCCGGCAGCGCGGGGGTGGCCATAGTAGTAGCCTTGCGCATAATCCACCCCGATTTCGGCAAGCATTTTTGCCGTCGTCTCATCCTCGACAAATTCCGCGACAGTCTTGAGTCCGAACTCATGTGCCATACCGTTAATATGCTCGACCATGATGCGGTCGCGCTCGTCGACGGCGATCTGGCGCACGAAGCTACCCTCGATCTTCACATAATCGATTTCCAGATATTTCAGATACAGGAACGATGAAAATCCGCTACCAAAATCGTCCAGCGCGACCGAAATATTGCTGGCGCGTAACTCTTCAATCATGGCCCTGACTTGGATCAGGTTGGGCAACGCTTCGCGCTCAGTGAGTTCCAGCACAATCTTCTCGCAGGGCACGCCTGCGCTTCGTACCAACTCAGGAATTCCGCGCACCCATTCAATGTCGCCAAAACTGCGCGGGAACAAATTGAAAAACATTCTGGCCTGAGGGTGTTTTTTGGCAATTCCCGCATAATGCGCCAAGCCTTTGCGAAACACTTCGCGATCCAGCTCTTTCGCCATACCCAGTTCTTCCGCAACCTCAATAAACTCACCCGCCGGGACGATTATTTCGCCATCGCGTATCCGCACCAGCACCTCAAAAGCCACCACCTCACCGGTCTGCACATTAACGATAGGTTGCAGAAATGCCTCGATGCGATCCTCGCGCAGGGCATTGCGCAGAAAATCGCCCTGCTTGAAGATGGTCATCATGCTGCGATCCTCTTCAGATTCCGCAGTCATCACCTGGTTTTTGCCATGTGTCTTGGCTTTGTATAGCACCACATCCATCGCCGAATAGATTTCGTCTTCGGTCTTGCCGTCTTCAGGAAAACTTACCATACTGAAGCTGGCGGTAGTACGTATCTTGCCGACTGGCAATTCGAATTCCTTGCCAGCCAGTGTCTGGTGCAATTTATTGGCCACCTGCAAGCCGCTGGAAGCGGACGTTTCCGGCAGGATGATCGCAAACTCGTCACCTCCCAGACGCGCCAGCACATCTCCTTTCCGCAATTCGGCAGAGAGCATTATTGCAAGTTCGTTGAGCACCATATCGCCGATCGGATGACCGAAAGTGTCGTTGATGTATTTGAAATTATCCAGATCGATCATGATCACCGAAAAAACGTGCTCGTGGCGAGTTGCGCGGATGATTTCATACTGCATGAATTCCTGGAACTTGCGCCGGTTATACAAACCGGTCAAGGGGTCACGAATGGAAAGTTCTTCCAGTTTTGTGTTGTACTCCTGCATCGTGGACAACAGGCGGTTGAAATACTCGGCCAGCAACCGCAACTCGGCAATCCACTTCACACCGCTTACCCGGTAAGTCAGGTTCATCTCATCAGTCACCTGTTGCATGACGCTGACAAAGTTCGCAATGGGCATCACCACCAGACGGCGCAGCTTGAAATAGAGTATGAAAAATACCGCCCCAATGACCAACAGGGTATAGCCAACTACGGTGTTGATCACATAGTCGAATGACACCTTGAGATTGCTGGTTGGATAGGTAATGTCAACAACCCCATGTACATTACCTATGCTGGACTGTGTATGGCACGATAAACACTCTTGCTCCGCCAACACCGGATACAGGTAGCGAATGTTCGCACCGCCCGAAAACAGCAGCACCTCCTGTCCGTCAGCCATAGCCTGCTTGAGTGCGGCATCTTTTTCAATCAGCTCGCGTTCATTACTCATTTCACCAAACTGCTGCGCCACAATTCTGCCGCGATAAACCTTTATTTTCATGTCCGGCAGAGTGGTATTAAGCCGCTCGATGGCTTCATTGATTTCCTGCTTGCTCCAGCCCTTGCGCATCGCCGAATACAGGCTCTGAAACACCAGTCTGGAGGTCTGCTTGGCTTCATCGCGCGCCAATTCGTGCACTGCCCGATCGCGCACTATTTCAGACATAATAAAAACGAGGATGAAAGCCACTACCAGCGAAAAAACCGAAAGCAGAACCAGTAACCGCCCCAGTGTAAGCTGTGCGATATAGCCGGATATTTTCCCCATCGATTTTGATTCCATTTTTAACATTTAATTGTGCTCATCACAACGGCCAGCCGTATCCCACAACGCTATCAAACACTATCACAATTACCCAACCCACTGGAGAGTAGTGTTTTATGACAAGCCGCCCCTGCGCCGCCCAAGTATGCCGATCAGCAGGCGCACAACGCCATAACTTAAGCGCGCAATCAAGCGATTCAAAAAGTTGCGTGGCTTGCCATATTCCCCTCCGATGCGCACTGCATCGTTGGCAATCGCGAGCTGCAAGCTCTCGCGCAACTCGCCGGCAAACCCGGCACCCTGCACGGCGAGATTCGCCTCGCGTGCCAGCAGCAGACTGAACGGATCGATATTGGATGAGCCCACAGTCGCCCACTGGCTGTCCACCACGGCGACCTTGGCATGCAGATAGCTGGCCTGGTATTCATAAATCTCGACCCCCGCCGCCAGCAACCGGTCATAAAGCGCGTGCGTCGCATAGTGCTGCAAACGGTATTCAACTCTTCCCTGTAACAGCAGAACGACGCGAACGCCACGCCGTGCTGCCTGTACCAGCGCACGGCGAAAAACGCGGCCGGGCAGAAAGTAGGCATTGGCAATAATGATTTCGCGCTGCGCTCCTGTGATGGCTCTCAAATAGGCGCGCTCGATATCGCGCCGGTGGCGCAGATTGTCGCGCAGCAAGAGGGTGATTTCCGGCGCGGCAGCGTGTTTGGTCCGCTCAAAAACAAACCGCTGGATTCTCTTGCCTCGCTCGCGAAATTTGGCCCATGACACCGCGCTCCACAGGCGGCGCATGGCCGCATGAATTTCCCCGGCCACCGTGCCTTGCACACGCACCGCGTAGTCCAGCCTGGGTACGGAAAAAATGCCGTGTTCCGCTATATCGTCGATAATATTGATGCCGCCGACAAATGCCACCTCACCATCCATTACCGCCAGTTTGCGATGCATGCGGCGCAGGCGACTGCGGCGCAGCGTGAAAGGCGAAATCTTTTGCCGGAACCATTCCACCTCGACGCCGGCGGTTCGCAAATCGGTCACCCAATGTTGCGGCAATCCCGCCGAGCCGAATCCATCCAGCAATACGCGCACCGCCACTCCGCGCGCGGCGGCGCGCTGCAAAGTATCGGCAACCATGCGCCCGGTTTTGTCCGCGGCGAAAATGTAGGTTTCCAGATGGATCGAATGCTGCGCGGCATCGATGTCGGCGCACAGTTGCGGAAAAAATGCCGTACTGTTTTGCAACAGCATCAACTGGCTCCCTGCCACCTGATGAACGCTGGTCATATGCTCTTTAGTTGCGCGGAAAGCGCGGCATGATCGGACAGGCGCTGCCAATTCCCGCCGATATGCACATCGCTATGCAGCACGCTGAAACCGCGCACATAAATGCGGTCCAGGCGCAGCAGTGGCAGTGCGGCCGGGTAGCTGCGCGCCGGGCTTCCGTTATGCAGGTGGAACACATCATGCATATCCAACTCGCCGGACATTTCCCGGCTCATTCGGTTGCGCCAATCGTTAAAATCCCCGGCAATGATCAGCGGCGCATCGGGTGGAATTTCATTGCGCACATACTCGATCAGGGCACTGGTTTGCGCGCGCTTGCCTTTGGCGAACAGACCGAAATGCGCGCACACGCAATGTACACGCGGCCGCCCGGAGAGATCAATCTCGCAATGCAGCAGCCCGCGGCTCTCGAAACGATGCGCGGAAACATCCATGTTCAGCGACTGCAAGATTGGAAAGCGGCTGAGTATCGCGTTGCCGTGATGTCCCGCTTCATACACGCAATTTTTGCCGTATGCAAAATGCGGCCAGGCTCCTTCCGCGATGAATTCGTGTTGCGCGCCGCCGGGGTAGTTGTGAAAACGCCCGGCATGGCGCGCATGCTCGCCCTGCGCTTCCTGCAAAAACACGATATCGGCATCCAGCTCGCGCAAGCGGTCGCGCAACTCGTGCAACACCACACGCCGGTTGAAATGCGAAAAACCCTTGTGGATGTTATAAGTGGCGATTTTCAGCGTTTGCACGAACGCATCCATGTCAGACGTTGCCGATGCCGCGTATCGGCAGATTGATCTGTTTGGCGAAATCCAGCATGCGCCGGATCGGCTGCACGGCGCGCGGAATGAGCGCCGGGTCGACAAGAATCTCGTTCTTGCCGGCACCCGCAAGGGGTAGGCCGGTGGGTACCCCGCCGCTACGCGGCGACCCTCCCGCACTCTCCAGCACTTCGGCAAGATTGAGCAGGCCGTTCATCGCCATCCACGGGCAATGGCTGCAACTGATGCAGGTCGCGCCGTGCCCGGCAGTCGGCGCTTCGATAAACACCTTATGCGGCGACAGGGTGCGCATCTTGTGCAGGATGCCGTTATCGGTCGCGACGATGAATTCATCGGCATCGAGTTGCTGCGATGCCTTGATGAGCTGCGTGGTGGAGCCGACCACGTCCGCCAGCATGACGATCGCGCGCGGCGCTTCGGGATGCACCAGCACCCTGGCCTGCGGATGCTGCGCCTTCAACTCGATCAGTTCGCGTGCCTTGTATTCGTCGTGCACCACACACGAACCTTGCCACAACAGCATGTCTGCGCCGGTCTGTTCCTGGATGTAATTGCCCAGGTGGCGGTCAGGCGCCCAGAGGATTTTCTCGCCGCGCTCCTTGAGATGTTTGACGATGGGCAGTGCGATGGAACTGGTCACCATCCAGTCGGCGCGCGCCTTCACCGCAGCGCTGGTGTTGGCATACACCACCACGGTGCGGTCGGGATGCGCGTCGCAAAATGCGCCGAACTCGTCCGCCGGACAGCCCAGATCGAGCGAGCACTCCGCCTGCAGGTCTGGCATCAGCACGCGCTTCTCCGGATTCAGAATTTTCGCGGTCTCGCCCATGAAGCGCACGCCGGCGACGACAATGGTTTTGGCTGGGTGTTGGTGGCCGAAATTGGCCATGTCCAGCGAATCGGAGACGATGCCGCCGGTTTCCTCCGCGAGGTCCTGCAAGTCGGGATGCACGTAATAATGCGAGACCAGCACCGCATCCTGTTCCTTGAGCATGCGCTTGATGCGCGCGATCAATTCGGCCTTCTCAGCAGGAGCCGGTTCGCGTGGAACTCTTGCCCACGCCTGCACGGTGCTGCAACCGGTCTGTGCGGCATCGGGATGTTCGTACGGAATATGGATAATGTTCTCGCTCATGGCATTTCTCTGTCCGCGCGCTCCGGCAACTCCAGTATCGCCGCACGATTGCTCGGTGAAAAAACTTTTTCCGCCGCATCCTGCCACGCCAGCCACTGGAAGCTCAAATGCTCGCGCGGCGCGAGTTGGACAGCAATCGGGTGTGGCAGTTGCAGACCGAACACATGCTCGGTATTGCGCGTGATGCCGGGCGGATAGCGGTGGCGCCAGTGCGGGTAAATCTCGTAGTCGTTTTGCATCTGCCAGTCGCTCAACGCATATTGCGATGCATCAAGGCCGGTTTCCTCGCGCACCTCGCGCAGCGCCGTGTCGCACAACGCCTCGCCCGGCTCGCAGCTGCCGGTAACCGACTGCCAGTAGCCCGGATGGTCGGCGCGTTCCAGCAACAACACCTTGATATTAATAGTATAAATCACCACCAGCACCGAGACCGGCTGTTTGTAATGCGCCATGATCGTTAGGCGAACAACACCCAGAAAGCCTTGTTGCGCTGCCGCCAGTACACCACCGTATCGGCCAGAATATCCTGCGCGATCTCGCGGTCGTTCGCGGACAGGCCGAAGGTATCGCTGACGTTGCGCAACAGCAGCACGTAGCCCGCCACCCCGCCATGCCACGACAAGTCGCACAGCGCATCCGCCAGCGCATCCCAGTTTGCGCCGAACTCGGGCGGAAAAGCGGCGGCGGCAGCCAATGCGTTAAGCAGATTCTGCTTGCCCTTGACCCCCTTGAGGTCGGCATCGAACAGCGCGAAACCGGCTGCGCCGGCGGCGGTACGCAACTCGTCCACGCCGCATTGCAGCGAGTAGCTGCCTGCCGCAGCGGTGTCGTTCAATTGTTGTGTCAGCGAATTCATGGCTGTTCTCTGATGCGTTTGAAAGTCTGGTAATGATCTGCTGTGTAATAACATTCCACCGGTGGCCCGCACACAATACGCCGTGCACCGCGATTGCGCGCGCCGGGCGTCCTGACCGTGTATTCGCGGTAGTAGCCGCGCGGCTGCTTAGGCAGGATGCGCTCGTAGCTCCTGAACACCGCGCCGTCGCGCTCGTAGACAAAAGGCCCGCCGCGTTTGATGGCCTGCAAGGTTACGCGCGCCTCGGCGGGCAGTTCGGCCATTGCGATGAGCGCAAGTTCCGCCTGCCCGGCCTGCACCTGCGGCAACCACAGCAGCAACGCCAGCAGCAACGCCAGCAGGAACGCCCACCCCGAAAAAGCGGAACCCGTTGAACTGCTACGGAAAATTCTCATTGATTTACTTGCCAACGCCGACTGCCCGTTCCTCTACTTTGCCGATGCCACCGGAAAATTCGGATGTGCGGGGTTGACGATCAATTGCTGGCGCAAGGGGTCAACCTGCAAATCCATCGCCTCCAGCGGCAACACGCCCATCAACGGCTCGTTACCCAACACCAGCGCCTCGGTGACATAGGAACGATTACCGAAAGCAATCTCGATAGGCGCGATGCGCGGCACCCTGATCTGTCGCCCATCTGCCAGCGTCACCACATGCGTGGCAACTTCTCCGATGTCGAATCCGAGTTGCAGCGCCTCTTCTTCGGTCACGCACATGAAGGTCGCACCGGTATCCACCAATGCATTGACCTGCACCGACTGTTGGTTGAACAGGTTGGTAATCTTCAATTCAGCATAAGTCGCGCCCATGATTGCACCTCCTTCAATTGAACTGGCATTACTCTTCAAGGAAATAATCCGAATCGATCTTCTTTATTTCGTAGGTTGCAGCAAGCGACACGCCGACATTGTGGTCTATCATCAGATTAGCCAGCAGAGCGCCGTTAATCAGCACCACCTTGTTGTCGATGTTACGCACATACTCGACCGCTCCCTTGGTGAAATCCGAGGTCGTGATGAATACGCCCTTCTTGGCACGCTGCCCTTGCAGAGCGCCGACGAACTTCTGGATTTCAGGGCGCTCAACCACGTCTTTCCAGCGTTTTGCCTGAAGGTAAATCACATCCAAGCCCAGGCGGTCTTCGTGAATGACGCCATCGATTCCTTCGTCGCCGCTGCGCCCAATGGCGCGCCCGGCATCCTGACGCGTGCCGCCGTAACCCATCTTGACCAGTAATTCGACGACGAGGCGCTCAAAGAAAGCAGGGGAACAGCTCTTGATTTTCTGCAAAATGTTACCGGCCAATTCACCATTTATTCTGCTAAATGTGCTCTCCAGTAGTTCCTCGGGCGGTTGAAAATCCAACTCAACGTCTTCGGGTATTTTTTGCTCCTGCATCAAAGTTGGCTGATTCTCTTTCTTCCAATCTCGATACGCCTTAACGGCAGTATCTAACAACCCACGCTCACCAAATTTGATTGCTTGGCTACCAGACTCAGTCAACTTCCACAGCCCTCTCTCTTTTTCCAGGAAGCCAGCTTTGACACAATCAATCGAAAAGAAATGAAGAATACTCACCCAACGGGTATACCCTGATTTCGCGTAGGGCTGCCGAGCCCATTCATCAAGGTCAACCGTATCTTCCAGCCTTGCAAAGAGCTCTTGAGAACGCAACGAACCGCCAGCATCCTTTAGCAAATTAAAGGATGCGAATACCAGTTTCGCTGCCAACGCACGGCTAGGAGATAATGCCTTCATTGATTTACCCCTTGGCAACATCCACCGACGTCTGCACCTGCTTGCGCAAATGGATGTGCAGTTCACGCAACTGCTTCTCATCCACCGCGCTCGGCGCCTGGGTCAGCAAACATTGCGCGCGCTGCGTCTTGGGGAAGGCGATCACGTCGCGGATCGATTCCGAACCGGTCATCATCGCGACGATGCGGTCCAGCCCGAACGCCAGCCCGCCGTGCGGCGGCGCGCCGTATTGCAGCGCGTCGAGCAGGAAACCGAACTTGAGCTGCGCTTCCTCCGCGCCGATGTTGAGCGCGCGGAATACTTGCGACTGCACCGCTTCCCGATGGATACGCACCGAGCCGCCGCCCAGCTCCGAACCGTTCAATGCCAGGTCGTAGGCCTTGGCCAGGCAGCGCCCCGGGTCGCTTTCCAGGAATTCCAGATGCTCGTCCTTGGGCGCGGTGAACGGATGATGGCAGGCCGTCCAGCGTTTGGCCTCCTCGTCGTACTCGAACATCGGGAAGTCCACCACCCACAGCGGTTCCCATGCCTTGTCGTTGACGTAACCCTTCTCGTGGCCGATTTTGCTGCGCAACGCGCCGAGCGCATCGTTGACAATCTTGGTCTTGTCGGCACCGAAGAAGACGAGGTCACCGTTCTGCGCACCGGTGCGCTCGACGATGGTCTTCAGCGCCGCCTCGTGCAGGTTTTTTACGATCGGCGATTGCAGGCCGGTTTCGTTGAGCTGCGTCACGTCGTTGACCTTGATGTAGGCCAGCCCCTTCGCGCCGTAAATCTTCACGAACTCGGTGTAGCCGTCGATCTCGCCACGGGTCAGGCTTGCCCCGTTGGGAATACGCAGCGCCGCCACACGGCCGTTTTCAAAACTTGCGACACCCGAGAACACCTTGAACGCGACATCCTTCACCGCGTCGGTGACTTCGGTCAGTTCCAGCGTCACGCGCATATCCGGCTTGTCCGAACCGTAGCGCGCCATCGCCTCGGCATGAGTCATGCGCGGGAACGGGTTGGGCAGATCAACATCCAGCGTTTCCTTAAACACGGTGCGGATCAGCTCTTCCATCAACGCGGTGATCTGCACTTCGTTCAGGAATGAAGTCTCGATATCCACCTGGGTGAATTCGGGCTGGCGGTCGGCACGCAGGTCCTCATCGCGGAAGCACTTGGTGATCTGGTAATAGCGGTCGAAGCCGGACACCATCAGCAACTGCTTGAACAACTGCGGCGATTGCGGCAACGCGAAAAATTCGCCCGGATGCACGCGCGACGGTACCAGGTAGTCGCGCGCGCCTTCCGGCGTGGACTTGGTCAGCATCGGCGTCTCGATGTCGATGAAGCCGCGGCTGTCGAGGAAGCGGCGGAACGCCATCGCCACCTTGTAGCGCAGCATCATGTTCTTCTGCATCTGCGGGCGGCGCAGGTCGATCACGCGATGCGTCAGGCGCACGTTCTCGGAAAGGTTCTCGTCGTCGAGCTGGAACGGCGGCGTGACCGAAGTGTTCAGCACCTCGATCTCGTGGCACAGCACTTCGATCTCGCCGCTGCCGATGTTGGTATTGGTCGTACCCGCCGGACGGTGGCGCACCTTGCCGGTGACGCGCAGCACGAACTCGTTGCGCACCGATTCGGCGATCCTGAACATATCCGGACGGTCCGGGTCACAGACGATTTGCGCCAGCCCTTCGCGGTCGCGCAGGTCGATGAAGATCACCCCGCCGTGGTCGCGGCGGCGGTGCGCCCAACCGCACAGACTGACGGTCTGGTCGAGTTGGTCGGTGTTGAGCAGTCCGCAGTAATGAGTTCGCATGATTTCGTTTCTGGAAAATACAGGGTTAATTTCAGGGAAGCGTGTGATGGGGATGCGTTTCCGGCGTGGCCACCACGCCCATCGACACGATGGTGCGCAACGCCACGTCCACCGTCATATCGAGTTCGATGGTATCCGCCTTGCGCACATAAAAGTAAAAGCCGTTCACCGGGCTGGGCGTGGTGGGAATGAACACCGCCACATATTCATCATCAAACTGCTTGCTTACATCGCCCGGCACACTGGTCTGAAATGCCAGCGACCAGGCTTGCGGGTGGGGATAACGCACCAGCAGCACCTTGCGGAACGAGTTGCCGCTGCCGGACAGCAGGGTGTCGCTGACCTGTTTCACGCCCTTGTAAATGCTGCCCACAAAAGGAATGTGCAGCATTCCCTTTTCGGACGCATTCCACAACCACTGGCCGAATACGTTGCGGATCAGCAGGCCGGTCAGCAATACCACCGCAAATGTCAGAATGATGCCAAGCCCGGGTATATGGACGGGCAACAGGTTGTCCGGATGCCAATGCTCCGGCAGCAGCAGCAGCGTCTGATCCATCGTCCCGATGGTCAGTTCCAGCACCCAGAAGGTGATGCCGAGCGGAACCCAGACCAGCAGGCCGGTGATAAGATATTTTTTCATGCGTCAGGCCGCGCCGCTGGCCATCGGGCAGGAATCGGCGCTGGCGCAGGAAGACACGCAGGCGGGCTCGGCTTTTTTGGGCTGACCGCTGTTCTTGAAGTCGGTAGCGTAATAGCCGCTGCCTTTCAACTGGAAACCTGCGGCAGTCAATTGTTTGGCGAAAGTCTCCTGGCCGCATTCCGGACAAACGGTGAGCGGCGCATCGCTCATTTTTTGCAGTACGTCTTTTTGCAGGCCGCAACCGGAACAAGCATAAGCATAAATAGGCATAATTTCCTCCTACCGGGTAATTTTCAAAGGCGCGCATTATACATTAGGGGGCGCCATTTCCGCGCGCCCACGCGATGCGAATTACATCTCTGCATGCCTGCGAGTAGACCGCAAAAAGATGGGCGGCCTTTTTACGCAATTTCGGCTAAATGGTTCATCCGGGATAAATTCTATTGCGCAATTCCGGAGCGAGAAAGCTGGTGTGTTTTACGCACTATGCAGTTTCAGCATCGCCGCTTCCTGCTTGCCCGTAATAATGAGATCGGATATCTCAAGTGCGCGTTGCACTGCCTGTTCGATCAATGCCCGCTCTTCCTTGCGCGGATCATTCAACACGAAATTGACCACTTCGGCACGATCGCCAGGATGGCCGATACCCAGACGCAGCCGCCAAAAATCCCGGGTGCCGAGATGCGCGATGATGTCTTTCAGACCATTATGCCCGCCGTGTCCGCCGCCCAGTTTCAGGCGCGCTACACCGGGCTGCAGATCCAGGTCGTCATGCACCACCAGAATTTCGGACGGGGCGATTTTATAGAACTGCGCCAGCGCGCCGACGGATCGCCCGCTGACATTCATAAAGGTTTGCGGTTTGAGCAGCAGCATTTCATGTCCCTGCAACTGGCCGCGCGCGGCCAAACCATGAAATTTGGTCTCGTTTTTGAAGCTCAGCTTTTGCAGGCGCGCGAGTTCATCCACCCACCAGAAACCGACATTGTGCCGGGTGGTTTCATATTCGCGCCCGGGGTTGCCCAGACCGACGATCAAACGTATTGTGTTCATGGTGTCTGAATAAAAAAACCCGCCATGCCGTTATCAGCAATGGCGGGCTTCATAAGGATATATCCTGTTACTTCTTGGCTTCCTTGGCCGGTGCAGCAGCGGCAGGTGCAGCAGCAGTAGCGGCAGCAGCAGATGCTGCGGCAGCGGCAGCGGCTTCGGCTTCCGCTTCGGCTTCGACTGCACCGCGCGGTATTTGTACGGTGGCCACTACCGCCTCTGCGGTGTGCGTACCATGTGCGGCAGCTTCCACGCCCTTCGGCAGAATCAGGTCGGCCAAATGGATGGAATGCCCCAGATCCAGCTTACCCAGATCCACTTCGATGAAGGCCGGCAAATCCTTGGGCAGGCAAATGATTTCCAGTTCGTTCATCACATGGCTGACCTTGCCGCCGCCGGTCTTCACGCCCGGCGCGATGTCCGCATTCAGGAAGTGCAGCGGCACCTTGATGTGCATCTTCTTCTTCATATCCACACGTTGAAAGTCGATGTGCTGCACTTGCTGGCGGAACGGATGCATCACGAAATCGCGCAGTTGCACCGATTCTTTCTTACCTTCCAGATTCAGCGTCAGCACGGAAGCGTGGAACGCTTCCTGACGGAGCTTGTGATACAGCTCGTTGTGATCCAGTTCGATTATTGCGATGTCGCCAGAGCCATAGATAATTCCCGGCGTGCGGCCGGATTTACGCAGACGGCGGCTCGCACCCGTACCTTGCGCCTTGCGGGTTGTTGCATTGATTTCGATAGTCATTTCACTTCTCCAAAAAACAGGTTTGCCCGCGACCAGGCAAACCTTACTCTACGGTGATCCCCATGACCACCGTTAATTTCTTATTCGGTAAACAGCGAGCTCACCGACTCTTCACCATTGATGCGGCGTATTGTTTCCGCCAGCAATTCCGCCGTGCTCAGTTGGCGGATGCGCTTGCAGTTGCGCGCAACTTCGCTCAACGGGATGGTATCGGTGACCACCAATTCGTCCATCGCGGAATTTTCGATGCGTTCGATTGCCGGGCCGGACAGCACCGCATGGGTACAGTAGGCCAACACGCGCGCCGCGCCTTTTTCCTTCAATGCGTTGGAAGCCTCACACAACGTATTGGCGGTATCCACCATATCGTCCATGATCAGACAGGTGCGCCCCGCTACCTCGCCGATGATATTCATCACCTTTGCCACGTTCGGCTTGGGGCGGCGCTTGTCGATAATCGCCAGATCCGCATCCAGTTCCTTGGCCAGAGCGCGTGCGCGTACCACACCGCCCACGTCCGGCGATACCACGATCAGGTTCGGGTAATTATTTTTCCACACATCGGACAGCAGGATCGGGCTGGCGTAGATGTTGTCCACCGGAATATCAAAAAATCCCTGAATCTGGTCGGAGTGCAAATCCATGGTCAGCAGCCGGTTCACGCCGGCGCCGGTAAGCATGTCAGCCACCACCTTGGCGGTGATTGCGACCCGTGCCGAACGCGGGCGGCGATCCTGGCGCGCGTAGCCGAAATACGGCATCGCGGCAGTAATCCGTCCGGCGGATGCGCGCTTCAGCGCGTCCACCATCACCATCACCTCCATCAGATTGTCGTTGGTCGGTGCGCAAGTCGATTGCAGCACGAACACATCTTTGCCGCGCACATTCTCAAGAAGTTCCACCATTACTTCACCATCGGAGAAGCGCCCCACCTTGGCGCGTCCGAGATGAATGTGAAGGCGCTGCGCGACCGCTTCAGCGAGCTTAGGATTGGCATTACCGGTAAATACCATCAAGCTGTCGTAGGACACGTGCAACCCCTTAAAAAATCGAAAACTATGTTCTGGCTGGGGAGGTAGGGATCGAACCTACGAAGGCTGGAATCAAAATCCAGTGCCTTACCACTTGGCGACTCCCCATCTGTACGGGCGATTCATGAATCGCCCCTACGTCAATCAGGCACCCAATCATGCAACGGGTGCTCCTTTAAACCTTGTGCCACGATGCCGCGCATATCCTGCGGCAACCGGGCCAGCACCGCGTCAGCCTGACTGCGGCCGGCGAATTCGGCAAATACGCACGCACCCGACCCAGTCATCATCGCTTTACCAAAGTTGCCCAGCCAAGCCAGGTAACGCGCCACTTCCGGGTAGAGCTTGCATGCCACGGATTGCAAATCGTTATGCAATTGCTGCCCGCCCGCAAGTTGCTGCTCCGAAAGGGCGCGCATTGTGATGGAAAGCGTATTCCGTGTCAATTCAGGATGCGCAAAAATCTCTGCGGTCGGCACCTGCACTGGCGGAAACAGCACGACATACCACGCTTCCGGCAAGGGACAGGCCTGTAATGTCTCGCCCACCCCCTCGGCGAAAGCATTTTCACCGAATACGAACACCGGCACATCCGCACCCAGCCGCAGACCGAGCGGCTGATGCAGCTCGGTCT
>JANLID010000291.1 GCA_024654105.1 Gallionella sp.
GCGATCCGAAGGCACGGGTCATTACCTTGTTTCGACGCTCAAAAAAACTGCCTGTGGTGCCTGCGGCTTGGTGCACTCTGTGTGGTACGACCGCTGCACGCGAAGAGTTCGCGACCTGTCCTGCGCAGATACGCGCGTTTATCTGGAGGTCGAGGCACGACGTGTGCATTGCCGAAGTTGCGGCAAGGTGAAGCGGGAACACCTCGACTTCCTTGCCGACAACCCGCTGTACACCAAGCGGTTTGCGTTTTACGTTGGCCGGCGTTGTCGCAGTGCTACCGTGAAGGACGTGGCCAAGGAGCTGCACCTGGACTGGCACGCGGTCAAGGAGTTGGACAAGCAGTACATGACGGCTCAGTTGGCGCGTGTCGGCACCCCTGGCCCCAAGGCGATTGGCATCGACGAAATCTCGATTCGCAAAGGGCATACCTACCGCATCGTGGTGAGCGATTTGATCCGCCGTCGCCCGATCTGGTTTGGCGGGCAGGACCGATCCGAAGCGAGCATGGTGCAGTTTTATGACTGGCTGGGGCCGAAGAAGAGTGCGGGCATCCGCCTCGCGGTGATGGATATGTGGAAACCGTTTCGCAATGCGACAACCGATAAGGCACCGCAAGCGGCGATCCTGTTTGACAATTTCCACGTCATACGTCATTTGAACGATGCACTGGATAAAGTGCGCCGCACTGAGTACGCACGACTGACTGGCGACAAACGCCGTTTCATCAAGGGACAAAAATACACCTTGCTGTCGCACCGCGAGAACCTGAGCATGGATGGCAGGCGAGCACTGAAGACTCTGCTGGCGGCGAACAAACGGCTCAATACCGCTTACCTGCTCAAGGAGTCTTTCGGTCAACTCTGGAGCTACCAGAGTGAGGGATGGGCGCGACGCTTCTTCGAGAACTGGCGCGCCAGCCTCAAGTGGCAGCGATTGAAGCCGTATGAAAAATTCGCCGAGATGATTGATCGTCATTGGGATGGAATCACTGCTTATTGCAAACCGGAAAATAAAGTCGCATTGGGATTCGTCGAAGGTTTGAACAACAAGATACGCGTCATCCAGCGGCGCTCGTACGGTCTGCGCGATGAAGAGTATCTGCGATTGAAAATCCTGACTTGCATGTTGCCAATCCTCTAAAATGATCGAAAATCACCCACACAACTACGCGAAGACCCAAAATTACATTGGTGATGGACAATCTGAACACACATAGTCCGGGTGCGCTATACCAAGCGTTTCCACCTGACCAAGCGAAGGCGCTATGGGATCGCTTTGAATTCGTCTACACGCCGAAGCACGGCAGTTGGCTCAACGTCGCGGAAATCGAACTCAACGTATTGATCAGACAGTGCCTTGATAGGCGCATCGGCAGCATGGAGAAATTATGTGGTGAGGTTGCCGCTTGGCAAGCGCGCCGCGACCAGATTCACGCCAAGGTAAACTGGCAATTCACGACAGGAAATGCGCGGGTCAAACTCAAGCGGTTATATCCGACATTTGAGGCGTGACACGACACTAGTTGTTTCATCAGTAGATTTATGTCGCTATGTATAGATCAAAGGGTTAACAACATCAATATGCGGCTTATTCTCAAGAAATTCCCGCCTTCCATTACCGCACTCATGCTGCAATGTGCGGCAGTAGTGCTTATGCTGGCTCTGGCTGAATTCACAGGACTGCACGATTCGCCGTTGTTATTTGCCCTGCTATGCGGTTTGCTCGCCGCCGCGTTCAGTTTCTTTGCCGGACTCGCCAAGTGGTGGTTGTTGATCCAGTTGATATTTGTGCCGGCCCTAGTGCTGATGCTTGCAGTCGAATTGCCGCCCGGCTTTTTCCTTGGCGCGTTCCTGGTCTTGCTGCTGGTGTATTGGAGCACCTTTCGCACGCAAGTGCCGCTGTATCTTTCCAGTAACAAAGTGTGGCATGCCATTGAACACTTGTTGCCTGCTGCGGCAACCGATTCTGGTTTCACTTTCATGGATTTGGGTTCCGGTTTGGGTGGAGTATTGACGCATCTGGCCAAATTTCGTCCGGACGGGCTGTATGTTGGCGTGGAGGCTGCGCCTTTGCCGTTTCTCTGGAGTTGGCTGCGTATCAGGCTGGGCGGTTACCGCAACTGTCGCGTGCGGTGGGGGAGTTTGTGGGACTGTGATTTATCGCACTATGACATCGTGTTCGCCTATCTTTCGCCGGTACCGATGGAAAATCTCTGGCGCAAAGCGCGCGCCGAAATGCGCCCCGGCACGCTGTTCGTCAGCAGCACCTTTGCTGTACCGGATCAATCACCGCATGAAACCATGCAAATTGATGACCTGCATCGCTCCACCCTGCTTATCTGGCGTATGTAAGATAGGTGGCACAACCCTTGGCGTCAGTTGGCAGGTGCAAAAAATCCGCTGTCCAGCAGTTCCCTGGTCAATGCCATGTAGTCTGCAGCCCCGGGGCTGTGTGGCGCGAAAGCAAATACATCCTTGTTATGCATCGGACTGGTCGCCAGTGAAACATTCTCGCTGATACGTGTGTTGCAGACCAGCGCACCGTAGCGTTCCTTGAGATTATCGTAGATGTCGTAGGAAAGTTTGCGGCGCGAATCGAAGCGCGTGACAACGATGCGCCGCTCGAAACCGCGCTGCAATTTTTTTTCCAGTACATTAAGGGCGCTATCCAATCGATGTACGCCTTGCAGTGAAAGAAAATCTGCCGACACCGGAATCAGCACCCGGTCGGTGGCCAGCAAGGCATTCAGCGTCAACACGCCCAGCATCGGGCAGCAGTCGATCAGGATGGGCTCGCCGGTAAGCGCCAATTCCTCACGCAGGCCGTGCTTGAGCAAGGTTGCAGCCTTGGCATCGCTGCCGTACAGGGCATCTATTTTGGCCAGTTCCAACGTGGCGGGGATGATCTGCCAGCCGCGCGGCGTTGCGCGCAGCAAACTGTCAAGCGGCGTTTTGTGTTTGAAAAACGCGGCCATGCCGCTGTCCGATGGAATCCCTTTGATTCCGCTCGACAGGGTCAGGTGCGCCTGAGGATCCAGATCCAGTGCAATAGGACACTGCTGCGCGATGTCCAACGCAGCGGTGATGTTCAGGCAGGTAGTGGTCTTGCCTACGCCACCCTTTTGATTAAACACGGCGATAACCGCCATTTGTTTCCTCTTTTTATCTTGCGTATCCGGCGGATCACGGCCGCACAGCACCGGATTAGCCGATTAAACCAATGCGCTGCGGAAAGCCTAGTTTCTTTGCCCAAGTTGGTCGCTCATCTTCAGATCGCCAAAAACCAAATATGAAGCCGGTTTAACTTGCTCGATTTCCAATTCAGCCTGAGCAACGGTAATCATATCTTTGCCTGCCTGCTTTGCGGTAACGTGGGTCGCTTGGTTAACTGAGGAAACTTCTTCATGGACATGAAACACGGGTAATGAGAGTCCGATGAATGACACGGCGGCAACCAGTACGGCAGCTTTCACCAATCGGCCCGATTGCTTGTTCTTGCGCAGGCGCGTTATCAATTGATGCGCCGCCACTTCGGCGCGTGACTGTTCAATTTGCGCATGAAGCTGCGCATTCTCCTGCGCTCCCAGTTCAGCGAGTTGCCGTGCAGCCAGCGTTACTTCGCAGTCCAGCATCGCTTTGGTTTGAGCTGCCTCGCGGGCACGCTGTTCGGCAACGATGCGCTCTTCCGCCGCCGCATTGGCTTGCATTTCGGCCTTTACACGCATTTCGATTTCGGCCAGCACCCGCTGTTTGGTCTCCAATCCTATCTGCTGTTGCGCCAGCAATTCGCGCTCCTGGTTGAGGTGATGCTGTTCCTGTTCAAGCAATTGTTTTTCGGCCTGTTCGCGCTGTATGGCGACCAGTCTCGCGCACTCGGCAGCTTCGCTGCGTTTGCGCGCGGCATCTGCCGCCAGGGACTCACAACGAATACGTTCCTGCTCTGCCTCGGCCGCTCTATTTTCTTCCTCAATGCGCAGCTTTGCCATATTCTCGGCATGCGCCATCACTTCATTGTGGGCCACTTTTGCGGCATCAATCCTCTTTCGAAAAGCAATGGTCGCAAGCGCCTCAGCATGAATCTTCTCCTCCTCCGCCTTGAACGCATTGCTTTCCGCTTCAGCGCGAACCTTGGCAATATTCATGGCACGCACTGCCGCATGCTCAAGATTACGTGCGGTTTCAACGGCCTGGGCATTCAACCGTTCTGTTGCTTCGGCAATTTCCCTGGCGCGAACCTCAAGTTCGATACGCTCGTTATCCGCCTCAATGACGCGCAATTCAGCAGTCATACGCGCTTCGATCTCGGCGACCGCGCGCAACTCGGTTTCAATCTGCGCTTCCGCGACGCGACGCGCATCGTTTTTCAAACCCGCACGTCGCATCGCCGCATGGGCTGCTTCTTCAAGGGCGCGGGTATTTTGCTGTGCCGCCGCAACTTCCGCTTGCTCGGCAGCCAGGTTACGTTCCATTGCCAGTTGCTCATTCAGCAAAGCCTCGGCACGCAACTGCGCGGATTGCAACACGATATTTTGTGCCCGCATTTTTTCCAGCAGCGCCTGTTCTGCCAACTGTTCTGCCTGAACGCAATCCTGCTCGATTTTCAGCAGCGCATTCTCGTATTCGATATTTTCCTGTGCGATACGCAACGCCTCTTGTGCTGCCGCCGTGCGTTCATTTGCCGCAGTAATCGCCTGCGCTTCAACCTGCAATTTGAGTTCCATCTCACGCGCTGCCTGAAATTCTGCTTCGGCGCGTTGCTGCGCGAACACCGCCAGATCGCGCTCTGCCTGAAATTTTTGCGCGGCCGCCCGGCCTGCCATCATTTCGGCAGCCAGGCGCTCTTTTGCTTCCTGTTCGGCCTGACGCAGCAAAACATTGGTTTGTTCAAGTTGCTGCAAGGCTTTCCTGTCAGCTTCAGCCTGCGCCAGCAATAGCGTTCCTGACTCCTGCCCGGCCTTGAGCTTGCGCTCGGCTTCAATGCGTGCAATTGCCTCCGCCTCGGCGCGTTGCTTTGCTGCCCGATATGCTTCGCGTTCGTTGCGTTCGCGCACTTCGGCATCAGCTCTGGCCTGCTCCTCGGAAAGCTTGCGTTGTGCGGCAAATTCCGCAGCAGCCCGGTCAGCCGACAAACGCGCCAGAGCAGCCTGCTCGGCATCCCGTTCGGCGGCAAGCCGTTCCTCGGCTTCGCGCAGCGCAAGCGATTCGGCACATATACGCGCATCTTCCGCTTCGATTACAGCCTGTTCTGCCTTGAGCCTGGCGTTGGCCAGCGTGATGACGTCCTGCTCTTTGCGAGTCTTCTCCTGCATGGTTCGCGTGATCGCCTGTTCTGCCAATTCTTTTTCCTGAGCCAGATTGATCGCTGCCTGTTCCAGCTTGGTGCGATTCTCTGCTGACTGGGCGGCACGCTGTTCGGCCTCAATACGCTTGCTCATCTGCGTCAATTCATGTTGTTCAGCTTCAACACGGTTTCTTGCCAGGCGCGTTTCTTCCGCCTCGTTTTTTGCCCGCTGTACAGCCATGTCACGCAACCGGGATTCCAGTTCCAATCTTTCTTCCGTATGTTTCTTTTGTGCCTGCTCGGCTGTGTAGCGCTCTGCGCCGGCTTGTTCGGCGCGAGACATAATCTCGGTGATAGCCTTCCGAATGGTATGTATTTCATCTTCAGCGCGTAATTGCGCCTCATTTTCCGCTTCGCGCTGCTGTTCAAGCAATGCCGCCAATTCGCGTTCCGTCTTGGATTTGCTCTCGGCGGCCGCGCGCGCAATCTGTTCCTGTTGCAGACGTTGGTTCAATTCATCTTGCGCCTGCTTTTCGGCGTGCAGCCTTGCATGATTTTCTTCCTGAAGCCGCAGTTCACAGACCAGCTTTCTTTTCAATTCCTGAGCCAGCTTTTTTTCTGTTTCGAGTTTAAGCCGAGCCAACTCGGCGAGCCGCATCTCATCCTGACACTTTGCCTCAACCTGCGCGGTTAACTCTGTTTCGGCCCGTGCTCGTGCCTGGGCTACCGTGCGAGCATGCACCTCGGCGCGGGCTCGCGCTTGAGCGGAAAAATCAGCTTGCGTCTCGGCTTCAATGCGCGCACGCGCTTCCTGAATGGCCTGAGACTCGGCAATATATTCTTCGCTATCGTTACCAACTAAACGAATTTTGGCTGCTGATGACATGATGTATCCCCTTTTGCTGGTTGATGCGCGCACCGCATCAATCACTGGCTTGCCACGACGGTATCAAGATAACAGCTTGGGTGATCAATAAAGCGTGGAACAGAGCGGGAAAATCAGGCTATTTCCATTGGGGAAGCCGAAGATTCAGGCAGCTTGCGATACCGTCTTGCCGGTCGCTGGCCTGCTGCCGCGCCCCCCTTCATACTCATTTCATGTTGGAAGAGGCTGTTGCTGGTGTGTATACTGTTATAGTGTTAATTTATCTCTGCCTTTTAAATTTCAACAACAGGGACTGACGATGTCCGAACCCGGTCGCGTTTTACATATCGAACTGGACGCAGATTGCGGCCCCGATGTCATCAAGCAACTGTCGCCCCGCCTATCTACCCTGGTTCACCGCACCATCGCGAGCGCATCCGGTCTCACCCAAGCCCTGCAAGAAGACCACTGGGGTGCCATCGTTTGCGGCAACACCCCTCTGGGAACCGATACTTTGCATTCGTTTTTTGCCAATCTGCCTGGCATGGCCTGCCAGATCCGCCTGGATGCGGACAACCTGCTGCGCCTTCCTTATGTCAGCGAAGGTTGCTTCGCCCTGCTTGGCGTCGCTCCATTGGAAATGGAACCGCATCCGGAATTACTGCTCAACATGTTGCACCCGGAAGATCGCGATATGTTCCACAAGAGCATGCAGGAATCAATCACACAATCCACCTCCTGGAACTGGGAAGGACGTATCGTGTTGCCGCCGGACGGCGAGATCAAATGGGTGAACTTGCGCGCTACACGCCGTGAAACCGGTTCGCATGGCACCATCTGGGAAGGCTTCATGGTCAACATCACCCAGAACAAGCTCGCCGAACAGGAAATAAAAACTTCGCGCCAGCAGTTGCGCGAACTTTCTTCTCATGTAGAGAACATCAAAGAACAAGAACGGGGACGTATTGCGCGCGAAATTCATGATGAAATCGGCGTGCTGCTGACCGCCTTGAAAATGGATTTGGCCTGGCTGGCGCAACGATTACCGCAAGACAACAGTACACTGCATGAAAAGATCCACGTTATGGCTGATTTACTGGATACGGCGGGTTCCGCTGCCAATAACCTGGTGCATAGCCTGCGCCCGGCCTTTCTCGATTGCTTTGGCATCGTTGCGGCAATTGAAATCGAGGCCAAGGAATTCACCAAACGCACCGGCATTCCATGCACAATTATCAAGTCAGATAATCATATTG
>JANLID010000292.1 GCA_024654105.1 Gallionella sp.
GGTCGAACAGCATAATGATGCGCAGCCGTTGGTAATCATGCAGCATCGACCATATCAGCGGCGCACCGGCCAACGCCGCAACGAACAATCCGCCCATTACGCGCCAGCTCAGTCCAGCCAGAAACAACACATAAAAACCGCTGGCGGAGATCAGGACCGCCGTGCCCAGATCGGGCTGACGCGCGATCAGGCCAACAGGAATGAGCAACAACAGGGTCGCGACGATGTAGTTCTTCATGGTGAGGGTGGCTTCGTGTTTCTCGAAGTACCACGCCATCATCAGCGGCACGCCGATTTTCATCAGCTCGGACGGCTGGATGGTGGCGACACCCAGATTCAGCCAGCGCCGCGCGCCGTGGCTGATCTCGCCGAACAACGCCACGCCGATCAGCAATACCATGCCCAGCAGATAAATCGGCACCGCAGTGCGCATCAGATAATGCAAGGGCAGATTGGCAACCAGCCACATGCAGGTTAACGCCACTGCGATATTCAGCATCTGGTTCAACGGCTGCCCCCAGCTCGCATTGTCCGCGCTGTACAACACCAGCAGGCTGGTGAGCAGCAGCAGGCAGATACCGAGCAGCAGCGGCCGGTCGAGATGGACGATGAAACGTAACCACAACTGGCGTCTAGTCATGCTCCTCGCCCTCCTTTTCGGCCATGTCCGGCAGCGGTTGCGGCACTTTGCCGAGCAGGTAATAGTCCAGCACCTTGCGCGCGATCGGTGCCGCCGTGCTGCCGCCGTGTCCACCGTTTTCTACCAGCACTACCAGCGCGATTCTTGGTTGTTCGGCAGGCGCAAAAGCGATAAACCAGGCGTGGTCGCGATGGCGCTCCTGCACCTGGTTTTCGATATATTTTTCGCCCTGCTTGATGCCGACCACCTGTGCCGTGCCGGTCTTGCCGGCGATGTGATACGGCGCGCCTGCGGCAGCCTGCACCGCCGTCCCGCCCGGCTGCGTGACTGCCACCATCGCGCGTTTTACCAGATCAATATGCGCCGGAGCGATTTTGAGATCGGGCAGGGGCTCGCTCCTGATGGCATGGTTCCCGTCAATCTGTGCGCTGCGCACTTCCCTGACCAGGTGCGGCTTGTAACCGATGCCGTTATTTGCCAGCGTTGCGGTGGCGAGAGCCAGTTGCATCGGCGTCACCAGGTTGTAGCCCTGGCCGATGCCTACCGACACAGTATCACCCGCATACCATTTGTCCTTGTAGCGTTTCATTTTCCATTCTTGCGAGGGCAATAAACCGGAAGTTTCACCATCCAGATCGATGCCGGTTTTTTTCCCGAAACCAAAACGCGACAAGTAACTGAAGATTCTATCTACACCCAAATCGGTGGCCAACCCATAATAGTAAGTATCGCAGGAGATGACGATGGACTTGAACATATCCACGCTGCCGTGCCCGCCCTTTTTCCAGTCACGGTACTGGTGGCTGCTGCCGGGCAGTGTGAAATAGCCAGGATCGTTGATAGTCAGGCCGGGCGCACGTTCCCCGTAATGCAACCCGGCCAGCGCCATGAATGGCTTGATCGTGGAGCCGGGCGGATATTGGCCGCGCAGCGCACGGTTATTGAGCGGCGTATCGGGCGAATTGTTCAGCTCGTCCCAGCTTTGCGTGTCGATGCCATCGATGAACAGGCTGGGGTCATAGCCCGGTTTACTGACGAAGGCCAGCACTTCGCCGTTGTTAGGGTCGATCGCCACCAACGCGCCGCGGTAATTGCCGAACGACTGTTCGGCGATTTCCTGCAACTTCGCGTCAATGCTCAATACCAGCGTGTTGCCGGACGACGGCGGAGTACGCGACAGCATGCGCACCGCTCGCCCACCCGAATCCACCTCGACTTGCTCCACACCGGTAGTGCCGTGCAACTCGCTTTCGTAGCTCTGTTCCAGGCCGGTTTTGCCGATGTAATCCGAGCCGCGATAGTTGGCGGCCAGCTCGTTTTCCTCGAGTTGCGCCACATCGGTCTGGTTGATGCGCCCGATATAGCCGATCAGGTGGGCGGTCTTTTCGCCATAAGGGTAATCGCGGAACAACCGCGCCTTGATCTCAACGCTGGGGAAACGGTATTGCTGCGCGGCAAAGCGCGCGACCTCTTCATCGGAGAGCCGGTTGCGGATCATCAGGGTCTCGAAATTGCGCCGTTCGGCGAGCAGCTTCTTGAAGCGTTTGCGATCCTTGGGGGTTATTTCGACCAGCGTGGATAATTCGTTTATTGTGGCTTCCAGGCCGGTTGTCTTGCTGGGGGTTATTTCCAGCGTATAACCAGAATAGTTGTGCGCCAGCACCAAGCCGTTACGATCAAGTATCAGGCCGCGATTCGGAACAATGGGAACGACCGAGATACGGTTGCTTTCCGCCAGCGTCTGATAATGGTCGTGACGTACCACTTGCAGATAGGCAAAGCGCGCCAGCAGAATGACCAGCAGCACCAAGACGAAACCGATACTGATCGCCAGCCGCAACCGGAAGTAATAAATTTCGCGTTGATGGTTTTTTAACTCGACGTGCTTGTTCATGTACGGTCACGGTCCATGCGCATCTGCCGCATCTTCTGGAGCGTGATACTGAGTGGCGCCCACAGCAGCGTGGAAGTCAGGCAGCCAAGAAAAAACGACCACACCATATAACCATTCACTTGCCAGTGCACCAGCGCGTACACCGCATAGGTCAGCACAAAAATACCGAATACCTGGGTAGTCTGTTGACGCAGATCAAACATCTGCAGGCGGTGATGCAATACCACTCCGCCGAAGGCAAGCAGGGTATAAGCCAGTGCATGCTGACCAAACAGGCTGGCATCGGCCACATCGGCGAATATCCCCACTGCCCACGACAATCCGATACCGACACGTTGCGGTTTATATGTGCACCAGTACAGCAGGACTACCGCAACAAAGTCCGGGCGCAATATCAACCAGACACCCTCCCATGGCAGCCCATTCAGCAGCAAAGCAATTAGCACGCTCAATACGATGAAAGTATTGCTGACCGGGCGTTGAATCTGCTGGTTGGTGGAATCGGAATAGGGCATCACGGAACCTCCGGATTCCTTCCCTTTGCCCTGATGCTCTTCCTGGCCGTTGCCGCCGCAGTTTGTTCCATCGGGGGGGCGGGCAGTTTGGGCAAGCCTGCTAGAATCAACAGGTGCCGATGACTATCCACGCCGGCCACCGGCAGGCAGGTGATGCGGGCAAAGGGGTAAGCGGCATCCCGTTCAATTTTTTCCACTCTGGCGACCGGAATGCCTGGCGGATAGATGCCGTCGATACCGGAAGTGACCAGCATGTCGCCCGTCTGAATATCGGAACTGACCGGCATATAACGCAGTGACAACTGGCTGGTATCGCCAGCGCCGAACACAATGGTGCGCAGTCCATTGCGCAATACCTGCACCGGCACAGCGTGATCTTTTTCGGTAATCAGGGTGAGGGCGGAAAGCCAGGTATACACCCGGGTAATCTGGCCGACGATACCGATATCATCCATTACCACCTGCCCGGTTTGCACCTTGTCGCTCTCACCCTTGTTGATGAG
>JANLID010000297.1 GCA_024654105.1 Gallionella sp.
GCGCAGATCACCGAGCTGTGGCGGCATAGTTCGGTAGTGCGCAGTTGGCTGCTCGATCTCACCGCGGAAGCGCTGCAACACGATCAGGAGTTGACGTCCATTGCGCCTTATGTACCGGATTCCGGCGAGGGTCGCTGGACGGTGGTGGAGGCGATCGACCAGGGCGTCGCCGCGCCGGTGCTGACGCTGGCGTTGCAGATGCGCTTCAACAGCCAGAACGAAACCGGCTACGGCTATCGCTTGCTCTCTACCATGCGTAATGCATTTGGCGGACACGCGATCAAACACGCGGGCGGGGGAAAATGAAAACATCGGAACCTTGTACGCTGGCAATATTCGGCGCGGGCGGCAATCTGAGCCGCCGCAAATTGATCCCGGCCTTGTTTCGTCTGGAGATGGCAAAACGCCTGCCGGAGCAGATGGTGATGCTGGGCTGCGACATCGTGCAGCGGCAGCGCGATGAATGGTTGAACATCGTGTCGGAAATTTTGCGCCCGATCTATCCGCAAGGGATGGATGAAGCCGCGCTGCAACGCTTTTGCGCGCGGCTGCATTATTTTGCCATCCCGCCCGGCGATGACGATGCCTATTCGCGCTTGCGGCAGTTGATCGAAGAAAACGCGGATTTTCCGCCCAATGTGGTTTATTACATGGCGGTGCGCCCGGCAGATTATCCCAATATCGTTGAAAAAATGGGCAATGTAGGCCTGCTCGAACAGAAGAATGGCTGGCGGCGCGTGGTGATCGAGAAGCCCTTCGGCTACGATTTGCTCAGTGCGCAGACGCTGCAGGCGAGCCTGTACCGGCATCTTAACGAGCCGCAGATTTACCGCATCGACCATTACCTCGGCAAGGGCACGGTACAGAACGTGATGGTGTTCCGCTTCGCCAATCTGTTGCTGGAGCCGCTGTGGAACCACCACTATATCGATCATGTGCAGATTACCCATTCGGAGATTCTGGGCGTCGAGGGGCGCGCCGACTACTACGAAGGGGCCGGTGCGCTGCGCGACATGATCCAGAGCCATTTGCTGCAACTGCTGGCGCTGGTCGCGATGGAACCGCCGGTGACGATGTCCGCCGAACACTTGCGCGACGAAAAAGTGAAGGTTCTTAAAGCGATCCGCCCGATCACGCAGAACTCGGTGCATGCCCACGCCTTTCGCGGCCAGTACACCAGCGGCAGCATCGACGGCAAGACGGTTCCCGGCTACCTGGAAGAGCCCGGCGTGGCGGCGGACAGCACCACGGAAACTTATGCGGCATTAAAACTGTTTATTGACAACTGGCGTTGGGCGGGAGTGCCGTTCTATCTGCGCACCGGCAAACGCATGGCAGAAAATAGCTCGGCGGTTTGTGTTCGTTTCAAAAGTCCGCCGCAGGACCTGCTGCGCCACACGCGCCATGGCCCACCGCAGCCGAACTGGATCATGCTGGGTATACAGCCCAACGATTGCCTGAAAATGGAAATGCAGGTCAAGGTGCCGGGGCTGGATCTGCACACTCGTACCATCAGCCTGGATGCCACCTACCGCAAGGGTGGTGACGAGGATTACGACGCCTATGAAGGCCTGCTGCTGGATGTGATTCAGGGCGATCATTCGCTGTTTTTGCGCATCGACGAAGTGGAAGCGGCGTGGCGCGTGGTGGATCCGATCCTCAAGGTATGGGCGATGGAGCGCGACTTCATCAACGGTTATGCAGCGGGCAGTTGGGGGCCGCGCGGCACCTACCGGCTGTTCGACCGCGATGACCAGTTCTGGCGTCATTCGCTGAATCTGGATGGCGCTGACTTGCAGGCGTATTGAAATCATGAACCGTTTTCTTGCCGGCGACATTGGCGGCACCAAGACGCGCCTTGCCGTCATCGAAGTTAATGGCGCGCAAGTGCGGATCGAGCGCGAAACCGGGTATCCGAGCCGCGATTACGCCGCGTTCGAAGTATTGCTCGACGACTTTCTGGGTGACGCCGAAATCCCCAGCCATGCAGCTTTCGGCATTGCAGGCCCGGTAGAGGGCAGGGTGGTGCAAACCACCAATTTGCCTTGGCGTATCGACGCCGATGCCTTGCAACAACAATTCGGTTTTGCGCATTGCACCCTGCTCAATGATCTGGAGGCGACGGCTTACGGCCTGCCGACATTGGGCGCGGATGATGTGCTGACCTTGCAAGCCGGCGCCCCTAATGCCTGCGGCAATGCTGCCGTAATTGCTGCGGGAACCGGTTTGGGCGAGGCGGGCTTGTTTTGGGACGGGCAGCAGCATCACCCGTTTGCCACGGAAGGCGGGCATGCCAGTTTCAGCCCGGGCGACGAACTGGAAATCGCTTTGCTGCGTTATCTTCAGCAGCGGCATCGGCACATCAGTTGGGAGCGCGTGGTTTCCGGCATGGGGCTGCTGAGTTTGCATGAATTCCTGCGCTCTTATCGTCTGACTACTGCACCACAATGGCTGATCGAGGAGATGAAGAGCGGCGATATGGCCGCTGCCATTACCAATGCCGCGCTGTCCGGCCGCGATGAAATTTGCGCCGAGACCCTGGACTGGTTTGTCCGGCTGTATGGCACAGAGGCGGGCAATCTCGCGCTCAAGGTGATGAGCCGTGGCGGACTATATCTGGGTGGCGGCATTGCGCCGAAAATTCTGCCGCTGTTGCAGGGTGGCGCATTTTTGGAGGCGTTTTTGAACAAAGGCCGCATGCGCCCGTTGCTCGAAGCTATGCCGGTCAAAGTGATCCTGAATGACCGTGCCGCGCTGTTCGGCTCGGCGTTGCGCGCCGCGCAACTTGCCGATGGTGCAGCATGACCAGTTATAACTTGCCAAATGCCAAGGCTGTCTTTATCCATGACAATCTTGACGACCTGAGCCTCGCAGTTGCGCAGCGCATTGCCGAACTGGCTTCGCAGGCGATTGCGGCGCACGGCGTATTTCATGTGGCATTGGCTGGCGGCGAAACACCGCGCCGTTGTTATGAGAAGCTGCGTCATCTGCCTGTCGACTGGACGCATGTGCAGGTTTATTTCGGCGACGAGCGTTGCCTGCCTGTCGGCGATAGCCAGCGCAATGACCGCATGGCCGGCGAGGCATTGCTGGAACATATCGCCATCCCGCCGGGCAACCTCCACACCATTCCTGCCGAACTGGGCGCGCACGAGGCAGCCGCCCGTTATGCGGCTGTGCTGGAACAAGCCATGCCGTTAGACCTGGTGTTGCTGGGGATGGGCGAAGACGGGCATACCGCCAGCTTGTTTCCGGACAGCCCGGCCATGGCCAGCGCGGCACCCGTTGTGGCGGTATTCGATGCACCCAAGCCGCCCACTGAACGGGTTTCGCTGGGTATGCGCACGTTGAATGCGGCACGCTGCAAAATATTCCTGATAACAGGCGCAGGAAAACGTGGGGCACTGGAGCAAATAGCATCCGGCAAATTGTTGCCTGCGGCGCATGTTGCGGCTGCGGAGTGGCATCTCGATTGCGCGGCGCTGCCGGCCTGATAATCGGTATTGCAAGGCGTCAGGCAGGGCGTTGCGTTATAATTTACGCCCTTGCGTCAGCATAATTTCAACTTCAAATTGGTATTCGCAATATGGAAAAAAGCACCTCATACATTTTGCAAGTTAGCCCGAGAATTCCCGCGCGTCTGGCGCGTCTCGAAGAGCTCGCGAACAACCTCTGGTATAGCTGGGATCGCCCCACCCGCGCACTGTTTGCGAGGCTGCATCCGGGTTTGTGGCGGGCCAGCGGACACAGTCCCAAGGCATTTCTGAAGCGCGTCGATGAGCAGCGCCTGCTGGATGCAGATGAGGATGAGGTGTTCATCGGCAATCTCAACCGCGTATTGGCGGCTTATGACACCTATCATGACCATCGTTTTTCGGCTACCGGCTCGGACTGGCTGCACAAGGACGATTTGATCGTTTATTTCTGTGCCGAATTCGGTTTTCATGAAAGCTTCCAGATTTATTCCGGCGGTCTGGGTATTCTCGCGGGCGACCATTGCAAGGCCGCCAGCGATTTACGTTTGCCATTTATCGGTATCGGCTTGTTGTATCGCCAGGGTTATTTCCATCAGACCATTGACAGTGATGGTAACCAGATTGCCACCAATAGCGACTCGCATTTTGAAGATTTACCCATCGTCCCTTCATTGCTTCCAGACGGTACCGAGGCTTATGTTTTGGTGGATCTGCCGGGCCGCAAACTCAATATCAAGATCTGGCAAGCCAAGGTCGGGCATGTCACGCTGTACCTGTTGGACACCGACCTGGAAAGCAACAATGCGCATGACCGCGACATCACGCACCGCCTGTATGGCGGCGACAAGAGTATGCGCATGGAACAGGAAATCGTGCTCGGTATCGGCGGCGTGCTCGCATTGCGCAAGCTTGGTTTGCGACCGTCGGTGTGGCACATCAACGAAGGGCATGCAGCGTTTATGGTGCTGGAACGAATTCACGAAAAGATCATCGACGAAGAAATGGATTTTGCATCCGCG
>JANLID010000309.1 GCA_024654105.1 Gallionella sp.
TACTGTTGAGTCTATTTATTCCGATTACAACAAAGGGGGGGTTGTTATCGAATCTTCTTCTTCGGTTGCCGCACAGGACCCCGCTGCAAAGAGGGTCAAAGAGTCTGGAAAATAGAATCTGTGAGGCTATGCAGGGACTTGTAAAGCTACACACCGGCTGGCGCTGATCGGGGCAGGTGACATACGCCTGCACATTCTGCTGCAGGTGGAACTGGCAGCGTTGCCGGGGAACGCTACTTACTCTCACGCCCCGCTTCCAGCCGCAACTGCCTGCCGCAACGCCTCGCCAGTGCTTCGTCGTGGGTGACCAGAATCAGGGTCGTGCCATGCGCGCGGTTGAGTTCCAGCATCAACTCGATGACCTGTGCGCCAGTGGCGGCGTCGAGATTGCCGGTGGGTTCGTCGGCGAACAGGATTTTCGGTTGCGTGACGAAGGCGCGCGCCAGCGCGACGCGCTGCTGCTCGCCACCAGAGAGGTGCTTGGGCAGATGTTGGGCTCGCTCGCTCAAGCCGACTTGACGCAGCGATTCGGTAGCGCGCAATCTGGCATCGGCCACGCCGCGCAGCTCCAGCGGCAGCATGACATTTTCCAGCGCGTTCAGCGCGTTCAGCAACTGGAACGACTGGAACACGAAGCCCGCCATCGCGCCACGCAACCGGGCGCGCCCGTCCTCGTCCAGCGCGAACAGGTCGCTGCCGTCGAGCAGCACGCCGCCGCTGCTTGGCACGTCCAGCCCGGCGAGCAGGCCGAGCAGGGTGGACTTGCCGGAGCCTGAGCTGCCTATGATTGCGAGGCTCTCGCCCGCCTCGACGGTGAAACTTACTTCATCCAAGATGGTCAGCGGTCGGTCGCCGCTTAATACTTGCTTGGTCAGTCCAACTGCCTGCACAATCGTTGCCATGAAAACTCTGCTCCTGAAAATTATCCTGCTGGTTGCAGCATTATGGCTGCCGCTTTCCGCCTATGCCGCGAAAACCATTCTGATATTCGGCGACAGTTTATCAGCCGGGTACGGCATCGCAGTAGCAGAAAGTTGGCCTGGCCTGCTGCGGCAGGAACTGGCGCGCAGCCATCCGGACTATCGCGTGGTGAACGCCAGCATCAGCGGCGAGACTACGCAGGG
Source organism: Gallionella sp. (assembly GCA_024654105.1). GTDB lineage: Bacteria > Pseudomonadota > Gammaproteobacteria > Burkholderiales > Gallionellaceae > Gallionella. The sequence goes on from JANLID010000309.1 coordinate 1,125, forward strand.
CGGGCGGCAGCGCATCACCGGCGCGTTGCAGCAATACCGCCCGGCAGTGGTGATACTGGCACTGGGCGCGAACGATGGGCTGCGCGGTTTCAATGTCGCCGGCATCGAAGCTAATCTGGGCAAAATCATCGAGGATGTCCGCGCTGCTCGCGCCAAGGTGCTGCTGGTTGGCATGAAGCTGCCGCCGAATTACGGCGAGGCTTACGTTACGCAGTTCGAGAAGGTGTATCCGAAGCTGGCGAAAAAATATCAAATCAGGTTATTGCCGTTCCTGCTGGAAGGCGTTGTACCGCAACAATTCCAGGCCGACAATCTGCATCCCACCAAAGATGCGCAGCCGCTGCTGATGCGCAATGTATTGAAAGAGTTGAGACCGTTGCTGCGCCGTTGATCCGGTCTGCCCTGCATCAATTCCAGGAAACCGGGCGGTTTGTTTAACGCTTGCTGATCGGCACGTAATCGCGCCGCGCCGCACCCACATACAACTGGCGCGGACGGCCGATTTTGTGATCGTGATCGACCATCATCTCGTTCCACTGGGAAATCCAGCCGATGGTGCGCGCCACCGCAAAAATTACCGTGAACATATTGACCGGGATGCCCAGCGCGCGCAGCACGATGCCGGAATAGAAATCCACGTTCGGATACAGCTTGTGCTCGATGAAATACGAGTCGCTCAGGGCGACGCGCTCCAGTTCCATTGCCAGTTCGAACAGCTTGTGATTCTCAAGCTTGAGTTCGGTCAGCACTTCATAACATGTCTTGCGCATTACCGCAGCGCGCGGATCCATATTCTTGTAAACGCGATGGCCGAAGCCCATCAAACGGTATTTCTTGTCCTTCACGCCCTGCACATATTCCGGTACGCGCGATATGTCGCCGATTTCCTCCAGCATCTTCAGCGCGGCCTCGTTCGCGCCGCCATGCGCCGGACCCCACAATGCGGCGATACCGGAAGCGATGCAGGCAAACGGATTCGCCCCGCTCGAACCGGCCAGCCGCACCGTCGAGGTAGAAGCATTCTGTTCATGGTCGGCATGCAGGATGAGGATGCGGTCCAGCGCGCGCACCAGCACCGGCTTCGGCTCATAATCTTCAGCCGGGGTGGCGAACATCATGTACATGAGGTTTTCCGCGTAGCTGAATTTATTCTTCGGGTACATGAACGGTGCACCGGTGTAATACTTGTGCGCCATTGCCGCGATGGTCGGCACTTTCGCCAGCATGCGCATCGCCGAAATTTCACGGTGCTGCGGATCATTGATATCCAGCGAGTCGTGATAGAAGGCCGACAGCGCTCCTACGACGCCGACCATCACCGCCATCGGATGCGCGTCGCGGCGAAAGCCGGAAAAGAAGCGCGCCATCTGGTCATGCACCATGGTGTGGTGCGTCACGTTATCCTTGAAACTGCCAGCTTGCGCGGCATTCGGCAATTCGCCGTTCAGCAGCAGGTAACTTACTTCGAGAAAGTCAGAGTGCTCGGCCAGTTGCTCGATCGGATAGCCACGGTAGTAGAGCAACCCGGCATCGCCGTCGATAAAGGTGATCTTCGAGGTGCAACTGGCCGTAACGAAGAAGGCGGGGTCGTAAGTGAACATCCCGAGTTTGGTGAGATTGCGGATGTCGAGCACCTCCGCCCCGAGCGTGCCGGACAGGATCGGCAATTCGACACTGCGTCCGTCATCCAGAGTCAGCGTTGCAACGCGTTTACTTTCCATAAGTTTCTCCCGAGTAGCTACGAATTTATTCGCACCTACAAATCAAACCGCCCTGATTTTCTCCAGCAACGCCTGCCGCTCGTCCGGCATCGCCTCCAGCCTGCCTGCAACCATGTCCCACAGCGGGTTGTCGGGCATATCCAGCAATACTTCAAGCGCCTGTCTCCCGGCCTCGTCGAGCTGCGCATAGTGCGCCTCGATGAAGCGTCCCAGCACGATGTCCAGCTCCAGCAGACCGCGCCGCGCCCGCCAGCGCACCCGTTCAAGGTTCTTCATACCAGGCGCTTGACCATCATGTCCTTGATGTTGCAGATCGCTTCGGTGGGGTTGAGTTCTTTCGGACATACATCCACGCAATTCATGATGGTGTGGCAACGGAACAACCGGTACGGGTCTTCCAGGTCATCCAGGCGCTCGCTGGTCGCATGATCACGCGTGTCGGCGAGGAAGCGGTAGGCCTGCAACAAACCTGCAGGGCCGACAAATTTGTCCGGGTTCCACCAGAACGATGGGCAGGCGGTGGAACAGCAGCCGCACAGGATGCACTCGTACAGGCCGTTCAGGTGCGCGCGCTGTGCGGGCGATTGCAAGCGCTCGGTTTCCGGCGGCGGGTCATTGTTGATCAGGTACGGCTTGATGGAATGGTATTGCTTGAAGAATTGCGTCATGTCCACGATCAGATCACGGATCACCGGCAATCCCGGCAGCGGGCGCAACGTGACCGGTTCCTTCAGCGATGAGAGCGGCGTGATGCAGGCCAAGCCGTTGCGCCCGTTGATGTTCATCGCATCCGAGCCGCATACCCCTTCGCGGCAGGATTTGCGCACCGACAAACTATCGTCCTGTTCTTTTATCAACAGAATGGCATCCAGCAACATCTTATCGCCCGCCTCGATGTCCAGATCGTAGTCCTGCATATACGGTGCAGTATCGGTATCCGGGTTGTAGCGGTAGATTTTGAATTTCATCAGTTCACCCCCTCTAGTAGATACGAGGTTTGAGCGGGAATGATTCCACGGTCAGCGGTTTCAGTCGTACCGGCTTGTAATCGAGGCGATGTCCTTCGCGGAAATACAGGCTGTGCTTGAGCCAGTTTGCATCGTCGCGTTGCGGGAAGTCGTCGCGCGCATGGGCACCGCGGCTTTCCGTGCGCGCCGCTGCGGCGGTCATGGTCGCCTGTGCCACCTCAATCAGGTTATCCAGCTCCAGCGCCTCGATGCGCGCGGTGTTGAACACGCGGCTCTTGTCCCGAATCTCCGTGTGCGCTACACGCTCGGCGATCTCTTTGATCTGTTCCACGCCCTTGGCAAGCAGTTGTGGGAAGCGGAACACGCCGCAATGTTTCTGCATCGTCTTGCGCATCGCGCCGCCAACCTCGGCAACGCTTTCCCCCTCGGTTTGAGACTCCAGCCGCGCCAAGCGCGCCAGGGAACGCTCGGCAGAATCGGCAGGTAACAGCTTGGGGTGCGGGTGGCTTTGCAGGTCTTCGATGATCTGCCTGCCCGCTTCGCGCCCGAACACCAGCAAGTCCAGCAGCGAATTGCAGCCCAGGCGGTTCGCGCCATGCACCGACACGCAGGCGCATTCGCCCGCCGCATACAGACCGCGCACCACTTCTTCCGTCCCGTGCTGATAGGGCGCAACCACTTGCCCGTGATAGTTGGCGGGAATGCCGCCCATCATATAATGCGCGGTCGGCACGACCGGGATCGGGTCTTTGGCCGGATCGACGTGCGCGAATTTCAGCACGATTTCGCGGATGCCGGGCAAGCGCTGCTTGATCACGTCATCGCCGAGATGGTCCAGCTTGAGCAGGACGTGGTCGCCGTGCGGGCCGCAACCGCGACCCTCGTTGATCTCCACGGTAATGGCGCGCGACACCACATCGCGGCTGGCCAGGTCTTTCGCGTTCGGCGCGTATTTCGGCATGAAGCGTTCGCCGTGCTTGTTCACCAGATAGCCGCCCTCACCGCGCACCCCTTCGGAAATCAGCACCCCAGCGCCGTATACGCCGGTGGGGTGGAACTGGAAGAACTCCATATCCTCCAGCGGAATCCCGGCGCGCGCCGCCATGCCCAGCCCGTCTCCGGTGTTGATGTAGGCGTTGGTGCTGGATTGGAAAATACGCCCCGCGCCGCCGGTGGCGAGCAGCGTCGCGCGCGCCTGAAAGATCATCACTTTGCCGGTTTCAATTTCCATCGCCGTCACGCCGAGCACGTCGCCGTCTTCGTCACGGATCAGATCCAGCGCCATCCACTCGATAAAGAAATGCGTATCGGCTTTCACATTCTGCTGGTACAGCGTGTGCAGCAAGGCATGGCCGGTGCGGTCGGCCGCCGCGCAGGCGCGCTGCACCGGCGTCTTGCCGTAGTCCTGCATGTGCCCGCCGAACGGGCGCTGGTAGATCTTGCCGCTGTCGAGACGGTCGAACGGCATGCCGTAATGTTCCAGTTCGTACACCACTTCCGGCGCAGCGCGGCACATGAATTCGATCGCATCCTGATCCCCTAGATAATCCGAGCCTTTCACCGTGTCGTACATGTGCCAATGCCAGCTGTCCCTGCTGACATTGCCCAGCGAGGCGGCAATGCCGCCCTGCGCCGCGACGGTGTGCGAGCGGGTCGGGAACACCTTGGACAACACTGCCACTTTCAGCCCTGCCTCGGCCAGTTGCAGTGCCGCGCGCATCCCGGAACCGCCTGCGCCGACCACTACCACGTCAAAAGTTCTTTTCGTCACTGCCATTAAAATCCCCAAAGTATCTGTACCGCCCAGATCGCATAAAGCAACGCAACCAGAATCACCAGCACATAAATGGTCAAACGCACGCTGGCTGGCTTCACATAATCCATCACGATGCCGCGTATGCCGATCCATGCGTGATAGAACACGCTCAGCAGGAATAGCAGGGTGAAAGTGCGCATCGGCTGGCTGGAAAACAATCCCGTCCAGATGTCGTAATCCAGATTGGATTGCAGCAGCAGGTAGCCAGCCAACGCTACGCTGTATGCCGCCATCACCACCGCCGAGATGCGCTGAATCAGCCAGTCGCGTAGCCCGTAATGCGCGCCTGTCACCACGCGGTTCACCATAATTTAACTCCCAGCAAAACGGTCAACACCAGGCTCACCGCCAGCACCACTTTACTGCTCGCGCGCGCCTGCGCCAGTTTCACGCCGTAATCCAGGTCGATCGCCAGATAACGCAGTCCGGCACAGAAGTGATGCAAGAATGCCCACAGTACGCCAAGCAACACCAGCTTCGCCAGTGGGTGCGCCAGCACGGCCATCAGTTGGGTGTAAGTCTCGATGGAACGCAGGCTGTATTGCAGCATCAGCAACAACAGCGGCAGCGCAAAGAACAGCAATAACCCACTGATGCGGTGAAGAATGGAAACGAATCCGGGAAGTGGTAATTGGATAAGATGCAGGGCGAGGTGATTGGGATGTTCTTTGTCCATTTTGTCGTTGCAACAAGCTCGGGGAGATGGTTGGATGCAATATTACACCCGATGCAGGGAAACTTGTTCTTTGGCGCGGCGCATTGTCACGCTGATCGCAATATGTTTTTGTTGCGATTTTTGTTTGAAGCACGCCAGCCTTTCGGATACAATGCGCGCTGTTTTAGGCGCGTAGCTCAGCTGGTTAGAGCACTTGGTCGACATCCAAGGGGTCGTTGGTTCGAGTCCAATCGTGCCTACCAACATTTCGAGTGCGGCAATGCCGCACTTTGTATTTTCGGAACAGTTTTAAGATGCCAGTCATTACTTTGCCGGATGGTTCGCAGCGCAGCTTCGCGCAACCCGTTACCGTCGCCGATGTTGCGTTAAGTATCGGCGCGGGTTTGGCGCGCGCCGCATTGGCCGGCAAGGTGGACGGCAAGCTGGTGGATACCTCGCATTTGATTGCGCAGGATGCCGCTTTGGCGATCATCACCGACAAAAATGCGGAAGGGGTGGAGGTTATCCGTCATTCGGCGGCGCATTTGCTGGCCCATGCGGTGAAGGAGTTATTTCCCGATGCGCAGGTGACTATCGGGCCGGTCATCGAAAACGGTTTCTATTACGATTTTTCCTACAAGCGCCCGTTCACGCCGGAAGACCTGGCGGCGATCGAGAAGCGCATGGCGGAGCTTGCCAGACAGGATATTCCGGTGACGCGCAGGGTGTTGCCGCGCGACGAGGCGGTGAGCTATTTCAAGGGCATCGGCGAGCAATACAAGGCGGAGATCATCGCAGCCATTCCGGCGGATCAGGACGTGTCGCTGTACACCGAGGGTGGTTTTACCGATCTGTGCCGCGGCCCGCATGTACCCTCCACCGGCAAGCTGAAAACCTTCAAGCTGATGAAGCTGGCGGGAGCATACTGGCGCGGCGATTCGAAGAACGAAATGCTGCAGCGCATTTACGGCACGGCCTGGGCGAAGAAGGAAGAGCTGGATGCCTATCTGCATCAGATCGAGGAAGCCGAGAAGCGCGATCACCGCAAGCTGGGCAAGCAACTGGAATTGTTCCACATGCAGGATTCATCGCCCGGCATGGTGTTCTGGCATCCCAAGGGCTGGACACTGTGGCAGGAGGTCGAGCAATACATGCGCCGCAAGTTTTGTGAGCACGGCTATCAGGAAGTGCGCACGCCGTCCATCATGGACCGAACGCTGTGGGAGAAGTCGGGACACTGGGAAAACTACCACGAGCACATGTTTACCACCTGTTCGGAGAATCGCGATTACGCGGTGAAACCGATGAACTGCCCGGGCCATGTGCAGATTTTCAATCACGGCCTGCACAGCTACCGCGATCTGCCGTTGCGCCTGGCGGAGTTCGGTTCCTGCCACCGCAACGAGACTTCCGGCTCGCTGCACGGCCTGATGCGGGTGCGCGGCTTCACCCAGGACGATGCACATATTTTCTGCACCGAAGACCAGGTGCAGCCCGAGGTGTCACGTTTCATCGTGATGCTGAACGAGGTGTACCGCGATTTCGGTTTTGACGAGGTGCTGGTCAAATTGTCCACCCGCCCGGACAAGCGGGTCGGTTCCGATGAAACATGGGATAAGGCCGAGGCCGGTTTGGCAGCGGCGTTGCAGCAAAACGGTCTGGAATATGAAACACAGCCGGGCGAGGGCGCGTTCTACGGCCCCAAGGTCGAGTTTACGCTGAAGGACAGCCTCGGCCGCCTGTGGCAGTGCGGCACGATTCAGCTGGATTTCAACTTGCCGGTGCGGTTGGACGCCGAGTTTGTCGATGAGGATAACAGCCGCAAGCCCCCGGTAATGCTGCATCGCGCCATTCTCGGTTCGATGGAGCGCTTCATCGGCATTTTGATTGAGCATCATGCTGGTGCGTTCCCGCTATGGCTGGCGCCGGTGCAGGCTGTGGTGATGAACATCTCGCAGGCGCAGGATGAATATGCGACACAAGTGGCGCAAGCGTTGCGCGAAGCTGGCATGCGTGTGCAACTGGATTTGCGCAACGAGAAGATAACCTATAAAATACGCGAACATAGCTTGCAGAAATTACCTTATCAGTTAATTATCGGAGATAAGGAAGTGGTTGGAAGGTTGGTGGCCGTGCGTACCCGTAGCGGTGAAGATCTGGGGCAGATGACGCTGGAATTGCTGATTCAGCGGCTGCAAACCGAGATCGGTGCGGGCAGCACGGCTTAGTATTGTCAAAATGGAGATATTGCAATAGCACAAGATAAATCGCAGCGATTGAATGAGATGATTACCGCACCACAGGTGCGCCTCATTGGAGTCGAAAAGGAACCCCTCGGGATTGTGGCCATCGCAGAAGCCTTGCGATTGGCGGGTGAAGCAGAGCTGGACCTGGTGGAAATTTCACCGTTGGCTGATCCGCCAGTATGCCGCATCATGGACATTGGCAAATTTAAATATGCCGAAAGTAAAAAACAGCACGAGGCAAAGCAAAAACAGAAGCAAGTCCATATCAAGGAAATCAAGTTTCGTCCCGGGACGGATGAGGGTGACTACAACATCAAGCTGCGCAACCTGATCAAATTTCTGGAAGACGGCAACAAGACCAAAATTACACTACGTTTTCGCGGTCGTGAAATGGCTCACCAGGAAATCGGCATGCGCCTGATCGAACGCGTCAAGGCGGATTTGGAAGAGCATGGCGTGGTCGAACAGTTCCCGAAAATGGAAGGACGGCAGATGGTGATGGTGTTGTCGCCGAAGGCCAAGAAAAAATAAGTGTAGGTTGGGTTAGCAGCTTTATCGCGTAACACAACATCAAAAATGAATTGAATTGTCTCGGCAGCAAGGGGATGGCCGGAGCGATGAAGTAGCAAACAGTCCCCAATAAAAAGTGGCGTATGGGTTATCAAGTTTTTCCACTGGAAAACACCTGCCGCCATAACTTAAAGGAGCAATCATGCCCAAGATGAAAACCAAAAGCGGAGCGGCCAAGCGTTTCACGATTCGCGCCGGCGGCAGCGTCAAGCGCTCGCAAGCGTTCAAGCGCCACATTCTGACCAAGAAGACCACCAAGAACAAACGTCAGTTGCGCGGTACGACTGAAGTCCACGCAACCAATAAAGCATCGGTTCGCGCCATGATGCCTTACGCATAAGGAGCAGACCATGCCAAGAGTAAAACGTGGAGTAACGGCACGCGCCAGCCATAAAAGAGTATTAGCGCAGGCCAAGGGGTATCGCGGTCGCCGCAAGAACGTCTACCGTATCGCCAAACAGGCGGTAATGAAAGCGGGGCAATATTCCTATCGCGATCGCCGCCAGAAGAAACGCCAGTTCCGCACCTTGTGGATTGCGCGTATCAATGCTGCGGCGCGTGAGCAAGGCATGAACTACAGCGTATTCATGAACGGCCTGAAGAAGGCCGAGATTCAAATTGACCGCAAGGTATTGTCGGACATCGCGGTGTTCGACAAGGCAGCGTTTGCACAATTCGTGGTGCAAGCCAAAGCCAGCCTCGGCGTGTAGGTTGGGTTAGGCGCAGGAAACAACAAGTGCTTTTCACGTTTGCCTCCTCTCCCGCAGGCGGGAGAGGATTGAGGTGAGGGGTCTGCGCCGTAACCCAACGTATGGGTGTCAAGGAGGCGTATTTCGCCTCCTTTTTTGTTTGTGGCATTCCCTTTTGGGTAGTGGTGTTATAGATGCAAGAACTCCAACAAATTCTCGATCAGGCCCTGCAGCAGTTCGCAGTAATCGGCGATGAAGCCGAATTAGAGCAGGTCAAAGCGAAATATCTGGGCAAGGAGGGCAGCCTCACTGTCTTGCTCAAAGGCTTGGGCAAGTTGTCTGCCGAAGAGCGCCCGGCTGCGGGCGCGCGCATCAACCAAGTCAAACAAGGTATCGAAGCCGCCTTGCAACAGCGGCGCGATTTACTACAGCAAAACAAACTGGCGCAAAAACTGGCGGCGGAAGCGCTGGATGTCACATTGCCCGGGCGCGGTCTGGGCACGGGCGGTTTGCATCCGGTGACGCGCACGCTGGAACGCATCGAGCAATTGTTTCATTCGCTGGGTTTTGCCACCGCGTCCGGTCCGGAAATCGAACGCGATTTCTACAACTTCACCGCGCTGAATATCCCGGAAAATCATCCGGCGCGCGCGATGCACGACACCTTTTACATCGACCCCCAGCATGTGTTGCGCACCCATACCTCGCCGGTGCAGGTGCGTTACATGGAAGCCAATCAGCCTCCGTTGAAGATCATTTCTTCCGGGCGCGTCTATCGTGTCGATTCCGATGCCACGCATTCACCGATGTTTCATCAGGTTGAAGGTCTGTGGGTTGATGAAGAAATCAGTTTTGCCAATCTCAAAGGTGTGGTGCAGGATTTTCTGCAGCGCTTTTTCGAGCGTGAAGATCTGACGGTGCGCTTTCGCCCATCATTTTTCCCGTTTACAGAACCATCAGCTGAAATGGATATGAGCTGGAACGGAGGCTGGCTTGAGATTGGCGGCTGCGGTATGGTGCACCCGAACGTGCTGAAGCACGTCAACATCGACAGCGAAAAATATCTCGGTTTCGCGTTTGGCCTGGGCGTGGAACGCCTGGCGATGCTGCGCTACGGCGTGAACGATCTGCGCCTGTTCTACGAGAGCGATTTGCGCTTCCTCAAACAATTCAACTGAGAACGGCTATTTAACTGGGTACATAGGGATGAAATTTTCCGAGAATTGGCTAAGAACCTGGGTGAACCCGGCGTTGTCCAGCGAGGCGTTGGCGCATGCGCTGACCATGGCCGGGCTGGAAGTCGAGGCGCTGGAAGCCGTTGCGCCCGCGTTCGAAAACGTGGTGATCGCCGAAGTGCTGGAAGTGGTCAAGCATCCCGACGCGGATCGATTGAACCTGTGCCAGGTGAACGTCGGCGAAGCGCGCCCCCTGACCATCGTATGCGGCGCGGCAAATGTGGCAGTCGGCGCGAAAGTGCCGTGCGCGCGCATCGGCGCGGTACTGCCAGGTGACTTCGTCATCAAGCAGGCCACGGTGCGCAACGTCGAGTCGTTTGGCATGTTGTGCTCCGAAAAAGAGCTGGGCCTGGCCGAAGAAAGCCAGGGGTTATGGCTGTTGCCCGTCGACGCGCCGGTGGGCAAGACGCTGCGCGAATACCTGGAGCTGGACGACAAGTTGTTCACGCTCAAGCTCACGCCGAACCGCAGCGATTGTTCCGGCATGGTTGGTGTGGCGCGTGAAGTCGCGGCGCTGACCGGCAGCCCGCTCAAGCCGCTGGAAATTCAAATACAACCCGTTACCTTGCCCGAACAATTGCCGGTGCAGGTGGCCGATGCGCGGGCCTGCCCGCTGTATTGCGGACGCCTGGTGCGCGGCGTGAATGCCGCAGCGCCCACGCCGGCCTGGATGCTGCGCCGCCTGGAGCGCAGCGGCTTGCGCGGCATCAGCGCGGTGGTGGATATCACCAACTACGTGATGCTGGAAATGGGCCAGCCGCTGCACGCTTTCGATGCGGTGCAACTGTCCGGCGGCGTTACGGTGCGCAAGGCGCGCAACGGCGAAGCGCTGACCTTGCTCAACGAACAGACAGTGACGCTCGACGAGGAGGTGCTGGTCATCGCCGACGATGCGCGGGTGCTGGCGCTGGCGGGCATCATGGGCGGGCAGGGCAGCGGAGTGGAAACTGCCACCCGGGATGTGTTTCTGGAGAGCGCGTTTTTTCATCCCGATGCCATCGCCGGCAAGGCGCGCCGTTTCGGGCTGGCAACCGATTCTTCGTTCCGCTTCGAGCGCGGCGTGGATTTTTCCGCGACGCGCCAGGCATTGGAGCGCGCCACGCAACTGCTGCTGGAAATTTGCGGCGGCAGCGCCGGGGCAATTACCGAAGTGCGCGGCGAACTTCCAAAGCGCACAGCGATTGCGTTGCGCCGCTCGCGCGTCGCGCGGGTGCTCGGTATTGCGCTGGACAACACACAAATTGCCACCTTGCTGAAGCGGTTGCAACTGGATTTCGTGGTTAACAACAACCCTCACCTCAATCCTCTCCCGGAGGGAGAGGAGGCAATTGCCGCCTCTGCGA
>JANLID010000167.1 GCA_024654105.1 Gallionella sp.
ATATTATGGAAGGCTCGCCTGGGACACCATGTTCGCGGGAGTATTCGTGAGCCTCTGGAATCTGCTCTGGTCGGTCAGGACGGCATCTGCCAACTGGGAAACTGGATCAACGGCTCTGCATTTGAACCGCTTCGCGGGAGCGCCATATATCAACAATTACATGATGCCCACCGGCAGTTTCACCAGATGGGCGCGCTCATTATTGAAAGACTGGAAGCAGGCGACCACAGCGATGCGGAAAGGATATTCGTGAACGAATACAGCCAATCGCTGCGCCATATCATTCAATCGCTGGTAGCAATCAACAAAATCCTTCAAGAAGATTCGATCGCCGACTCGAGCATCTGATCCAGGCATGTATGACCAGATGATGCTCACCGAACATAAGCGACTACTCCCCAAAAAATATCACGCATCGAAACATCGTTACCCCCTGCGCCAAGTGTGGAATCGTTCCAGCCAGGCCAATACACGCTGAGATGCATGCGCGCGCTTCCATTCGCCAGCGGCGTATTTGTTAGCCTCGGAAAATGTTGGATAGGTGTGTATGGTAGACAGTATCTTGTTCAGACCCAGCCCCCATCTCATGGCCAGCACAAATTCCGTCAGCAGGTCGCCGGCATGTTCGCCGACGATGGTAACGCCGAGGATGCGGTCCTTGCCGGGTGTCGTCAGCACCTTCACGAAACCATGCGCTGCGCTGTCTGCAATTGCCCGATCCAGGTCATCGATGCCGTAGCGGGTCACCTCGTAAGCAATGCCGCGCTCCCTTGCCTCCTGCTCGTTCAGGCCGACGCGCGCGACTTCAGGGTCGATAAAAGTCGCCCCCGGAATGACGCTGTAATCGGCCTTGAATTTCTTGAAGTCACCGAACAATGCGTTGACCGCCGCGTACCATGCCTGATGCGCTGCGGTATGCGTAAATTGATACGGGCCGGCCACATCCCCGGCAGCAAATATATTCGGGTACAGGGTTTCCAGATACTCGTTGGTGGTCACCGTGCGCTGGGTCGGGATACCCAGTTCTTCGAGACCGTAGCCCTCGAGTCGCGCTGAACGACCAACGGCGCAGACCAACGTATCGAAGGCGATCCGCCGAGTCTGCCCCTCATGTTCGACGACCAGATATTTCTCGCCGTTCTCGCGTTCGCAGCGCAATGCCTTGTGGTTCGTCAGCACGCTGATACCATCCGCCTCAAGTGCGGCGCGCGCCAGCGCGGAAACCTCTTCATCCTCGCGAATCAGAATACGCGGAGCCATCTCCACCTGGGTCACGCTCGACCCCAGCCGGGCCAGCGCCTGTGCGAGTTCCGATCCGATCGGGCCGCCCCCCAGCACAACCAGACGCGCGGGCGGCGAATCAAGTTTGGCGAATTCATCCCACAAGGTATCGCTCGTGACATAGCCGGCATCATCAATGCCGGGCAGGGGCGGAATGAAGGGTTTTGCGCCGGTGGCAATGATGATGCTGCGGGTGGTCAGGCGCCGGATAGCGCCATCGCTGAGCGCCACCTCCACTGTCCACGGATCAACGATGCGGGCGTAACCCTGCAGCACTTCGACACCGAGTCCGCTATAGCGCTCGACGCTATCGTGCGGGGCGATCTTGCGAATCACGTCATACACTCGCGCCATCACCTGCTTGAACGAAAAGCGCGCATCGGCTGCATCGAGACCATAATGATCGGCGTGACGCATCTGGTGGGCGAGCCTGGCGCTCCTGATCAGCGCCTTGCTCGGCACGCAGCCGTAGTTGAGGCAATCGCCTCCCATTTTATGCCCCTCGATCAGGGTAACCCTGGCTTTCACCGCCGCCGCGATATACGCTGAAACCAGTCCCGCCGCGCCCGCGCCGATCACGATGAGGTTACGATCAAAGCGTAGCGGGCGCTGCCAGCGCGCATAGACACCGCGCTTTTTCCATGCGGCAATGCCGCATTTTTGCCTGAGCCAATCGCGGATTGCAAGTGCGCGCATCAATGGCATTGCTCCCAGATAAAAACGGGGTTGGGCAATCAGCCCTACTTGCCGCCCCACAGCTCCTCAACTCTGGCATCTCTGCCGCAGCCCCTGCGGTAGTAGTTGTAGCGGATCGGGTTCTTCTTGTAGTAACCCTGGTGATATTCCTCGGCCGGATAAAAGGCGCTGGCAGCGACAATTTCGGTATGAATTTCCCGGAACTTGCCGCTTTTCAGGAGTTCATCGCGGCTGGCTTCCGCAACCTTGCGTTCGTCCTCGTTTTGCCAGTAGATGCCGCTTCGGTACTGTGTCCCGACATCGCAGAATTGCCTGTCTTTGACAGTTGGATCAATATGTCTCCAGAAATACTCGACCAGTTGCGGGTAACTCACCTTAGCCGGATCGTAAGTGATGCGCACTGCTTCGGTATGCCCGGTGCCGCCGGCGCTGACCTGTTTATAGGTCGGATTGACGGTTTTGCCGGCGGTATAGCCGGACTCGGCACCGAGCACCCCCGGCAATTTTTCATAATCCGCTTCCAGGCACCAGAAACAACCTCCCGCAAAAATCGCGGTTGCGGTGCGCCCCGACGATGCCCCCGCGACTGGTTCAGCCGCAGAGGCGGTGACACTCATCACACCCAGCATGCATGCAACAGCCATGGCCAACTCCAGTTTCGTATTCATGTTCGTAGCTCCGGCAATTTTTCGGTGCGCGGCACAAATTGCAGGGCCAGACCGTTGTTGCAATAGCGCAGTCCGGTCGGTTTCGGGCCGTCGTCGAAAACATGGCCCTGATGGCCACCGCAACGGGCGCAATGATATTCCGTGCGCGGCCAGATCAGCTTGAAATCGGTTTCGGTCAGCAACGAGCCCGAAAGGTAATCATAAAAACTGGGCCAACCGGTCCCGCTGTCATACTTGGTCGCGCTATCGAACAATGGCAGATAACATGCGGCGCAGATAAAAGTGCCGGCACGTTTCTCGCGGTCTAGCGGGCTCGACCCCGCAGGCTCGGTACCCGCCTCGAACAGCACGGCGTAACGATCTGCCGGCAACAACGCTTTCCACTCGGACTTGGATTTTACCAACGGCGCAACCCTGTTGTTTCCTTTTGCAAACGCAGGCAACAGGCTGCTGACCAGCAACCCTGAAGCACCGATTAACAGTTGACGACGGTTCATGATGAACTCCTTGTGCGATGTACAGTACGATATATGACACCACGGATGTCCTTAAAGTTTGGGGAATATCTCACAAATTAAGCCGTAGCTGCGATCCGCAGGAAAATTATTTCGCGCGCGAAGGTGGTTTGGCGAGTTTGCGCTGCAACGTGCGGCGATGCATGTTGAGCGCGCGGGCGGTGGCCGAGATATTGTCGCCATGCTCATGCAGCACGCGCTGGATGTGTTCCCACTCCAGGTTTTCGATTTGCGTCGGCTGCGCCTTGATTGGCACGTCGCTGTCGGCAATGTGGCCGAACGCTGCCACGATTTCATCCGCATTGGCGGGTTTGGCGAGGTATTGTGTTGCACCCAGCTTGATGGCCTCAACCGCGGTGGCAATACTGGCATAGCCGGTCAGCACCACGATGCGTGTATTCGGATCAAGTTCGTGCAGCGCCTTGACCAGAACCAGCCCCGGCGCCCCACCCATTTTCAGATCTATCACGGCAAACTCCGGCGGGTTTGCCCTGGCCAGCGGGATAGCCTGCTCGACGCTGTGCGCCACGCAAACGCAGAAGCCCCGATTTTCCAGGGCGGCACTCAACACCTTGCAGAAGGTTTCGTCGTCATCTACCAGCAGCAACGAGGCCGTTTCTTCGCAGGATTGTGTCATGCTTGCGCCCCGGCTATCGGCAGGATAAGTTCGGTGGTCGCACCGCCGCTATCGCGGTTGAACAGCCGCACCGAACCGCCCATGCGCTCGATGGTGGCATTGGCGAGGAACAGTCCCAGCCCGCGCCCTTCCGTCTTGGTGGTAAAAAATGCCGAACCGGCCTTGAGCTCTACTTCCTTACTCAACCCGTTGCCTTGGTCGTGAATTTCCAGGGTGAAGCTGGCAGCCTCCCAGTGTGTGCGAATCTCAATGGTTTGCGGGGCAGCATCCGCCGCGTTGTTGAGCAAGTTCATCAGCGCGGCGCGCAATGTGGCGTCCACGCTGATAAGCGGTGCGGGCAAGGTGTTGTCATTGTGGTACTGGTATTGCGCGGTGGGGCGCAGCAACTGCCACTCGTCCAGTACCTCGGCTATCAGGCGATCGGCCGGTTGCAACGAAGACGCCACGCCGCCTTGGGCATTGGCCAGAATCTTGTCGAGAATGCGTTTGCAGCCGCGCACCTGTTCATCAAGGATGGCCAGCGCATCGCGCCAGGCGGGGCGTGCCTCGGCATCGCGCCGCAACTCGCCAATGACCACCGCCATGGTGGACAACGGCGTGCCCAGTTCATGCGCTGCGCCGGCAGCCTGCGTACCGAGCGCCACGATGCGTTCATTGCGCAGGATTTCCTCGCGTACGCGCACCAGCATCTCGTCGCGTTGCCTTACCGCTTGCGCCATCTTCACCACGAAATAGGCTACTACCACCGCGCTGATGACGAAACCAAGCCACATGCCCACCACATGCGCATTGAATGCGCTGTCGCCCTCATGCTGATGGTTATACGGCAGCGGAACATAATAAAACATCAGCACGCTGTAACAGGCGGCGGTAATCGCCGCCATGCCCCAGGTGTAGCGCCCCGGCAACGTCGCGGCGGCAATCACCAGCGGCAGCAGGTAAATCGAAACAAAGGGATTGGTCGAGCCGCCGCCATAGTAAAGCAGGATGCTGAGCGCCAGCACATCCACGCACAATTGGGCGAATAATTCCGGATTGGAAATCGGCTTGCTGCTGCGTAAACGCAACAGAGTGAACAAATTGACCGTGGCAAGTGCGGCGATGGTCAATAGCATTGGCGGCCAGTCCAGCTCCAGCTCCAGAATCTCCCTGGCCGCCGCAAGGGTCAGAAGTTGTGCCGCAACCGCCAGGCTGCGCAAGGCGGCCAAGCGGCGCAACTGTCCATGGCCGGGCAGGAAAGAAAGTATCGTGCTGTTCATACGGTTATTGTAAACGGAGAGGTGTATGGGTGGGTGCGACATTATGTCGCATTCCCAAGCCGTTCCTGTTGGCCAACAATTCACACCGTCAAAAATCCGGTGCGCAGGATTGAACCCGGATTGTTCATCCGACTCAATATGGTGTAGTTTGTCAACGTCCATTTACCCTGAGCCGGATAAATAATCCATATACACGCAATTCACCGCACCAACTTCACTTCCGGAAGGAGCTTGATCATGACTTGTTTACTGTATCGTTTTGCCGGACTATTGACCGCCTTGTTGCTGAGCGCCAGCGTTTACGCGCAGGACATTCAGGTTGAAGGCGCGTGGACGCGCGCCACCGCCGCAGGGCGCGATTCCGCGAGCGTGTTCATGTTCATTACCAGCAAGCAGGATGCGGCTCTGGTCGGCGCGTCCAGTCCGGCCTCCAAGGCCATAGAGTTACGCACCATGACGCATAAGGGCAGCATGATGAAGACGCTTGCCATCGACAGAATCGGATTGCCGGCCAACAAACGGGTGGATATGACCAGCATACACGGCTATCACTTGACGCTGACCGGCCTGAATGCGCCGCTCAAGGCAGGTGAAACTGTGCCGTTGACGCTTAACATTGAAACCGTCGACAAGAAAAACATCAAGATTGACGTGCGGGCGGAAATCAAGCCGCCAAAAAACTAGCCCGGCACTTAACCCGCGCCGAATTGCACACTTGAAATCTTTTTGCACCGCCCTCATCTCGGCAGCACGGGGATATCCCGGATTGCAAGATTAAGGAGGACAAAATGACCAACCTTTTGCGTTACAACCCGGCTGATGACGCGTTTGACGATCTGTTCCGCGGCTTCTTCATGCGCCCGGTGCGTTTTGAAGGGCAGCCGGAAGTGCAGATCAGAATAGATGTAAGCGAGGACGACAAGGCTTACACCGTTCATGCCGAGATTCCTGGTGTGAAGAAGGAGGATATCCATGTCACCATCGATGGCAACCAAGTTGCCATCAGCGCGGAGGTCAAGAATGAAAAAGAAGTAAAGGAAGGCGAGAAAGTGCTGCGCAGCGAACGTTATTACGGCAAGGTGTCGCGCGCTTTCACGCTAGGTCAGGATGTGGACGAGGCATCCGCACAAGCGAAATATGACAACGGCGTGCTGGAGCTGCGCCTGCCCAAGCAGGTGACTGCCAAGGCAAAACGTCTCACCATCGAGTAAGCGTTAACTTCATCGCAAAATCAGGCGGCGCATGCCGCCTGATTCATTTCTGGCCATGCGGATTTTCTTCTGGTGTAGAATTCGCGGCAAATTTGCGAGCTTTTGCCCTGTGGGCGGAATGCCTGCTTGGCCCACTTCCCGAGGAAAGATCCATGTCCCTTACGCCTTCCGCCGCCGACAAGAAAGCACGTACGCTTTCCGAGGCGATGCCCTATATCCAGCGCTTCTTCGACAAGACCATCGTGGTGAAATATGGCGGCAACGCCATGACCGATCCGCAGTTGCAGGACAGTTTCGCGCGCGACGTGGTATTGCTCAAACTGGTTGGGATGAATCCGGTGATCGTGCATGGCGGCGGCCCGCAGATCAACGATCTGCTCAAGCGCGTCGGCAAGCAGGGCGAATTCATTCAGGGCATGCGCGTCACCGATGAGGAGACCATGGACGTGGTCGAGATGGTGCTGGGCAAGGTCAACAAGGACATTGTCAACCTGATCAACAAACACGGCGGCAAGGCGGTGGGGCTGACCGGGCAGGACGGCGCCTTCATCCGTGCCGAGAAGATGATGCTGGAGAGCAAGGACGAGCCGGGCAAGATGCTGGACATCGGACTGGTCGGCGGGATTACCAAGATCGATCCTGCCATTATTACCTTCCTCGATTCCGGCGATTTTATTCCGGTGATCGCGCCGATCGGCGTTGCACCGGATGGTGAGACATTGAACATCAACGCCGATCTGGTGGCTGGCAAGCTGGCCGAGGTATTGCACGCCGAGAAATTGGTGCTATTGACCAACACGCCGGGCGTATTGGACAAAAATGGCAATCTGCTTTCCGGCCTGACGCCAAAGAATATCGATGACCTGGTTGCGGATGGCACGTTGTCCGGCGGCATGTTGCCCAAGATCGGCTCGGCGCTCGATGCGGCACGCAGTGGCGTGAAGTCGGTGCATATCATCGACGGTCGGGTTGAGCATGCGCTGCTGCTGGAAATCCTGACCGACGAAGGCGTCGGCACACTGATCAAGAGTAAGTAGAAATGATGGAGCGGGTCTGGATTCTCATCGTTCCCACGCTCCTGCGTGGGAATGCTTCAGGGGACGCGTTCCCACGCTGAGCATGGGAACGATGAATGAGCCGCGTATGGATATTCGATCTCGACAACACGCTGCATAATGCAACGCCGCATATTTTTCCGCACATTAACCGTAGCATGACGGCCTATTTGCAGCAGCATCTGCAACTGGATGAGGCGGCGGCAAACGAGTTGCGCGTGCATTACTGGCAGCGTTACGGTGCGACGCTGAGCGGCCTGATGCGTCACCACGACACCGACCCGGAACACTTCCTGTGGCATACCCACCAGTTCCCGGAGCTTGACAGGATGGTGCTGCGCGAGCCGCGTCTGCGCCATGTGTTAAAAGCATTGCCGGGCAGGAAAGTGGTGTTTTCCAATGCGCCGCAGCGCTATGCGCAGGCGGTGCTGAAGCTGCTGCGCGTAGCGGATTTGTTCGATGATGTGATGGCGGTGGAGCAGACGCGCTTCCGCCCCAAGCCGGACAGCTCCGGATTTTTGCGATTGCTACGGCAGCAGCGCGTTACGGCGGCACAATGCATCATGGTCGAGGATAGTGTGGAAAACCTGTATGAGGCGAAGCGGTTGGGGATGCGCACGGTGTGGGTGAATGCGGGCAACAAAAACGCGCCGTGCGTGGACGTAAAGATACGCGATGTGATGCAGTTGCCGGGCGCGCTGCATCGTTTGAATTGAAGGGGTGAACATGGCAAGCAAACCGGGCGAGAGAAAACTGCAGATCCTGCAAACCGTGGCGCAGATGCTGGAGCAGCCCAAGGGCGAGAAGATCACCACGGCGGCGCTTGCGGCAAAGCTGGAGCTTTCCGAGGCCGCGTTATACCGCCACTTTGCCAGCAAGGCGCAGATGTTCGAGGGGCTGATCGAATTCATCGAACAGACGGTATTCGGGCTGATCAACAAGATCACCCAGGAAGAGAAAAGCGGTTTGCAGCAAGCGGAAGCGATTGTGGCGATGCTGCTCAGCTTCGCCCAGAAGAACCGTGGCATGACGCGCGTCCTGACCGGCGACGCGCTGGTGAATGAGGACGAACGGCTGCAGCGGCGCATCAACCAGATGCTGGACCGCATCGAGGCGACGCTCAAGCAATCCTTGCGCATGGCTGCCACACAGGGCGAGATGGGGGAAGCTGTGGATGTGGGTGCACACGCCAATTTGCTGGTGTGTTATGTGATCGGCCGCTGGCAGCAATTCGCCAAGAGCGGCTTTGCGCGCGACCCGGTAGCGCAGTGGCCGGCGCAGTCGGCGATTTTATTGGACAAATAATTTCAAGGGATAAAAAATGATTCTGATTCTCAGCTCCAACACCAGTGAACAAACTCATGAATACCGGCAATTGCTGGCGCACCTGGCGACGCTGCAAGGCATCCAGACCCGCGTCCATGTCGAACGCGGCAGCGAGCAGGCGTTGACCGAAATTTACCTGATCGGCAACACCAAAGCGCTGAGCATCGACGATATGCAGAGCCTGCCGTGCGTCGAGCGCGTGGTGCGCGTTTCCGAGGAGTACCGCATCCTCGGGCGGCACAAGGACGACCAGCGCGCCACCCATTTCGATTATAACGGCGTGCGCTTCGGACAGGATACGCTGCACGTGTTTGCCGGATTGTGCGCGGTGGACAATCGCGAGCATGTCGAGATAATGATGAAGGCGGTAGCCGGCAACGGGCAGGTGTGCACGCGCATGGGCGCCTACAAGCCGCGTACCAGCCCTTATGCCTTCCAGGGGCACGGCAAAAATTGCTTGCCCTACGTGTTCGAGCTGGCGGGCAAGTACGGCATCAAGGTAATGGCGATGGAAATCACCCACGAATCGCATCTCGATGAGATTCGCGAGGCGCTGCATCAGACCGGCAACCCGACCGGCGTGATGCTGCAAATCGGCACGCGCAACACGCAAAACTTTGAGTTGCTGAAAATCGTCGGGCGGCAAACCGAAATGCCGGTGCTGCTCAAACGCGGTTTCGGCATCACTCTGGACGAGTCGCTGAATGCGGCGGAATACCTGGCTTCGGAAGGCAATCGTAATGTGGTGTTCTGCTTGCGCGGCATGAAGACCAACATGGGCGATCCGCACCGCAACTTTGTCGATTTCGCGCACGTGCCGGTGGTGAAGCGGCTGACGCGCATGCCGGTGTGCGTCGATCCATCGCACTCGGTGGGATCGCGACAAGCCTCACCGGACGGCATACTCGATATGATGCATGTCACCGCGCAAGGCGTGCTGGCCGGCGCCAATATGGTGCTGGTAGATTTTCATCCCGCGCCACCCAAGGCATTGGTGGATGGCCCGCAGGCCATGCTGCTGAAAGAGCTGCCGTACTTTCTGGAAGATGTGCAGATTGCCCGCGAGGCGTATCTCAATCGCGTTGCGTTGCGGCAACGTTATCAAAACACGTAGTTCTTGGATGTATCCATACCGCGGTTAGCGAATTGTCCCGCCGCTCACCCGTTCGATGCTCGCCAGGTCGCGCGCCGAGAACACCTCGGCGTACCCTCCTTGAAGCAACAGTTCACGCGCCCGTCCAGCCTGGTCGTAACCGTGCTCGAACAACAGCCAGCCGCCGAGATTGAGATGCGCTTTCGCCTTGGCGACGATGCGGCGGATATCGTCCAGCCCATCCGCGCCGGAAGCCAGCGCGGCGCGCGGCTCGAAGCGCAGATCGCCCTGCGCCAGATGCGCGTCGCCGTCGGCGATATACGGCGGATTGGACACGATCAGGTCGAAGCGTTCGCCCGCCAGCGCGGAAAACCAGTCGCTGCGCAGCAGACGCGCGTTGCCGAGGCTCAAATGCCGCGCATTTTCCCGCGCCACGTCCAATGCGTCCTGCGACGCATCCACCGCCATCACTTCGATATCCGGCCGCGCATGGGCAATGGAGAGCGCAAGCGCACCGCTGCCAGTGCCCAAATCCAGCACGCGGAATAAGCTCCCTCTCCCGCAGGCGGGAGAGGGTTGGGGTGAGGGGAGGGATTGCGGAATCCGCTGCAACGCCAGCTCGACCAGCAGCTCGGTATCGGGTCGCGGAATCAGCGTCGCGGGTGTCACCCTGAAGTTCAGCCCGAAGAACTCGCGCTCGCCGAGGATGTAGGCCAGCGGCTCACCCGCGAGGCGACGTTGCAGCAACGCGCGATAGGTCGCGGCCTGCGCCTCGTCCAATTTCTGTTCGGGATGTGCCAGCAGCCACGCGCGCGAAACGCCCAGCACCTGCTGCAACAGCATCTGCACCTCGATGCGCGCCGTGCCGGAGCCCAGCGAAAGCGCGGCTTCCAGCGCGACTTTATCGTGAGTCAGGAGGGATTTGAGGGTGTGCGGCATGAACCAGATCGGGTGCGGGCTGAATGGTTATTCAGAAAAAAACAAACGAACACCTCTGGCTGAAAAACGTGGTCTGTCCCCATTTTTACCCATTTTTACAGATTGGTATTCAGCCATCTGATGCTATTCCAATTATGACTAAAGCTATAAGCCAAACAAAAAATGAACTAATCGAACTAATCGGGGACAGACCACGTTTTACAACTAATCGGGGACAGACCACGTTTTATTTCTCCCAATTTCTTCATGCAGCCATGCAGGATCAAGGTCGGCGCCATTTGGCCAAGTAAGCGCACCGAGTTCGATGCTGACTCGATTGAATAGCTTTTCATCCTTTAGCGCTGCAAAGATGCCCGCTCGCTCGCTTGCAACCAAGCGAGACATATCGACAATGCCGCTTGTGCCATCGCTGCATGTGACGGAAAGTCGATACCCAGAAGCCACACTGACGGCTCGTACTCGCCAAGGCGCTACCATTACTCCAGCGGGGCTATATTCTTTGGTAACTGTCTCGATTGACATAGATTCCAGTCCTCCATTAACTCTTCTCGATACTGCGCTGCCTATTCAAGCACCATTGCCTGCGCACGTTTTGGTAAACCACCCTTGATGATTTCCAGTGTGCGAATGTCTATCAAGGCTTCAAACTCACCATACAGCGCATGAAAATGGGGTGGCGCATGTTCTCTCCAGAACATCCGAATGATGATCCCGAAGAATTGGCTGATAGTCGGCATGTCGTTCGTCCCGCGTATGCAAAAGGGGCCAAGCTCGGGTTATTCATCTTACAGTCGATGTATTTAGCGCTTGTTGGAGTTAAAACAATTTTGCCCGACTAGTCATGTGTCGAACACTACCTCGCTCATACGGCATGGTCAAGATGCACAGCGGCCCAGATATTCTCCGCCATTGTGGCAAGCTGTTCGGTTTACCGCTTGGCTGCAATCTTATACACCGCATTGCGTTCTCGCTTGCCCACCGCGACGACCACGACCATCAATACCTTGTCGCGCACTTCGTATACCAGCCGGTAGCCCGCGTCCCGCAGTTTGATTTTGTAGCGATCCTTTTGGCCAGACAGTCTGGCGGAAGGGGCGGGGGGATTGTGCAAACGTTCGGCGAGTTTTTTCTTGAGCACCTCGCGCACGGAACCATCCAGCTTCTTCCATTCCGCCAGCGCGTCGGGGTGAAAACTCAACTCATAGCTCATCCAGCTTCACCTTGACTGGGCGCTTACCGTCTTTCAGGCGCGCATCGGCAAGCGCGTTGAGCTCGTTGTCTTCCAGTTTGTCCATCAAAGCTTCATACGCTTTGGCGGGGACGCAATAGAAGGTCGGTTCGTTGCGGTTGAGAATCGCCACCGGGAAGCCTTCGCCGGCCGCCACCGTCGCCATCGGGTTCTTCTTCAGTTCGGATACGCTGGCGGTCGTCGATGCCAGGATTGCGTGTGCCATGATTGCCTCTGGGTGTTATTGAGTGTGCTACAAATAGCACTCTTAACAGGTCTTGGCAATAAGCGGCCTAAATATTTTCTTCCGCTATCGCGGCGAGCTGTTCGGCCTGATACCCGGTCATCAGCGCGCCGGTCAGTTCGCCGATGTCGCCGTCCATGATCGCGCACATCTTGTGGGTGCAATAGGGGACGTACTCCGATTAGCCTTCAGGAAAATAGTGGTCAGTCTGCAATTATTTTGGCCGCCATCAATTATCTTTTTTTACAAAAAGAGTTTGTGATGGGTATGCGAACTCAAGCCCTTCTTTTTCAAACGCTTCAAAAATGGCCAGATTGATCGCCTGCTGAATATCCATATATTTGTTGTAGTCCGCGCCCGTCACGTAATAAACAAACTCGAAGTTCAAACTGAAATCGCCATAGGATGCAAAATGTCCCCGGTCAAAAGTGGCATCTTCCTGCCTATCGATGACGTCCTTAACGATTTGAGGAATGCGCTTTAGTTTTTCGGCAGGTGTTTGATAGATCACGCCCAGCTTAAAAACCACTCTGCGCTTTTCCATTTTCTTGAAATTGTGGACGCGCGAATTGGTTAAATCCGTGTTTGAAAAAACAAGTTGCTCGCCACCCAGCG
The DNA here is from genome assembly GCA_024654105.1 of Gallionella sp. GTDB lineage: Bacteria > Pseudomonadota > Gammaproteobacteria > Burkholderiales > Gallionellaceae > Gallionella. The sequence continues at coordinate 12,768 of JANLID010000167.1, forward strand.
CCCGTATTCTTGTGGTCTTGATGCCGATGTGCTCCACGACGCCCAATTTGTCGCCGACGAGGATAAAGTCTCCGACCTCAAAAGGTTTGTCGAAGAAGATGACGAAGTAACTGAACAGATCGCCAAGCACAGCCTGGGCGGCCAACGCAACAGCGATACCGCCGATTCCGAGCCCCGCGACAACGGCTGATATTTTTACGCCCAGGTTGTCCAGGAGAAAAACCAGCGCGAGAACCCAGATCGCAAAGCTGGCGAGGCCGCCAATCCCTTTGAGCTGTTTTTCTCCTCCCGACGAATCGGCAGAATCCTTCAAGCACGATTGAAGCCCGTAATTAACCGCAGATATCGAGGCTCTTGCAGCAAGTACGGTAATCAGGATGACGGCGGCGATTCTTAAACCTTGTTCAAAACCCGGCGAGAGAATCAGCGTGTGCATTGAAATGTAAAAGGCAGCAAAATAAAAAGCCGGCATAAGGAATTTTTCAATCACCCCGACCAACAGGTCATCGATTGAGGTGCTGGTTGAATCGGCCCATTTCTTTAACCGCCTTAAAACATATTTCTTGAATACATAAACAGCCGCTATCCCGCCGATAAAAATTCCGAGTGAGGATAGGTAGCCGATAACCGTATTTCCAAAAATGGAGTAGTCGAATATTGTCTGCATCATTTTCTTTATCTCCTTCGTTGGTGGGCATGTGCCCAGACAGGGGCAGCAAGCTCGATGCTGGTCAGTTGATAAGGGATAGGCCACGTTTGCTGAACGACTCGGGGCAAATCAAGCCTGCGTAAAAAGGCTGGTAACGTGAGTGACCTGGTTTGTGGCCAAACGTTACCCAGCTCTTGTAGCCGGGTCAATAGGCTTATGACCTAGATATTCTCTTCCGCCATCGCGGCAAGCTGTTCGGCCTGATACTCGGTCATCAGCGCGCCGGTGAGCTCGCCGATGTCGCCGTCCATGATCGAGTCCATCTTGTACAGTGTCAGGTTGATGCGGTGGTCGGTGACGCGGCCTTGCGGGAAATTGTAGGTGCGGATGCGCTCGGAGCGGTCGCCGCTGCCGACCAGGCTCTTGCGCGTCGCGGCGGTCTTGGCGTTCTGTTCGCGAACCTGCGCGTCTTTGATGCGGGCTGCCAGCACACATAGCGCTTGCGCCTTGTTCTGGTGCTGCGAGCGGCCGTCCTGACATTCCACCACGACGCCGGTCGGCAGATGGGTGATGCGCACCGCCGAATCGGTTTTGTTGATGTGCTGCCCGCCTGCGCCGCTGGCGCGGAACGTGTCGATGCGCAAATCGGCGGGGTTCAGCACCACGTCGTTCACTTCGTCCACTTCCGGCATGATCGCCACGGTACACGCCGAGGTGTGTACGCGGCCCTGTGTTTCGGTCGTCGGAACACGCTGTACGCGATGCGCGCCGGACTCGAATTTCAGCACCGAGTACGCGCCCTGCCCGGCGATGCGGGCGATAATTTCCTTGTAGCCGCCCATTTCGCCGGGGCTTTCCGAAATCACCTCGACCTGCCAGCGCTTGCGTTCGGCGTAGCGCGAATACATGCGGAACAGGTCGCCGGCGAACAGCGCCGCCTCGTCGCCGCCGGTACCGGCGCGCACTTCGAGGAACACGTTGCGCTCGTCGTTGGGGTCTTTGGGCAGCAACTGCTTCTGCAATTCGCCAGCAAGTTGTGCCAGTTGTTCATGCCCTTGCTTTATTTCGGCTTCGGCGAACTCTTTCATTTCCGGATCGGCCGCCATCTCTTTCGCGGTTGCGATATCGGCCTCGCAGGTCTGGTAGGCGTGATACAGCGACACCACCGGCTCCAGTTCGGCGCGCTCGCGGCTGAGTTTGCGAAACCCGTCCATATCTTTGGTGGCTTCTTCGGTGCTCAGCATCTGGTCTACTTCATGCAGGCGTTCGCCCAGTCGAGCGAGCCTGACGGCGATGTTGGGCTTCATTCTTCCGGGTGCAGGTGATACAGGCGGTGGATCACATCGAGAAACGCCTCGCGGTCGCCGCCGTGCACCTGATTCAGCGCGTGGGTCGGTGCGTGCAGGAATTTGTTGGTCAGGCCGCTGCTCATCGCTTCCAGCACCTTTTCCGGGCTCTCGCCCCTGGCCAGCAGGCGCAAGGCTTTTTCCATTTCGTGGCGGCGGCTGCGCTCGGCATGGTCGCGCAATGCGCGGATGGTCGGCACCACCTCGCGCGATTCCATCCAGTGCACGAAATCAGCCACGCCGGAATCGATGATGACCTCCGCCTCCCTGACCGCGCCCTGTCGCGCGTCGAGGCCGTCCTTCACCACTTCGGCGAGGTCGTCCACGGTGTACAGGAATACGTCGTCCAGCTCGGCGACTTCCGCTTCCACGTCGCGCGGCACGGCCAGGTCGACAATGAACAGCGGGCGGTGCTTGCGCGCCTTGAGCGCGCGCTCCACCATGCCCTTGCCGAGGATCGGCAGCGGGCTGGCGGTGCAGGTGATGATGATGTCGTGCTGCGCGAGCTGCTCCGGCAATTCGTTCAGCGTGATCGCGTGGCCGTTGATGCGCCGCGCCAGCCCGTGGGCGCGTTCCAGCGTGCGGTTGGCGACGGTGATGTGTTTGGGGGAACGCGCCGCGAAATGCACCGCGTTGAGTTCGATCATCTCGCCCGCGCCGATGAACAGCACGCGCTGCTCGGCGATGCTCGGAAATATCCGCTCGGCCAGCCGCACCGCCGCCGCGGCCATCGACACCAGGTTCGCGCCGATCTCGGTTTGCGTGCGCACATCTTTCGCGACCGAGAAGGTGCGCTGAAATAGTTTGTGCAACAGGAAACCGAGCGTGCCTGCTTCTTCGGCCTGGCGCACCGCCTGTTTCATCTGCCCGAGGATTTGCGGTTCGCCGAGCACCATCGAATCCAGCCCGCTGGCGACGCGGAACGAATGCTTCACAGCCTGCTCGCGCGGCAGCGTGTAAAGATAGGGATCGATGTCCTTGCGCGGTAAATGGTGATATTGCGCCAGCCAGTCGATGGCCTGTTCGGGTTGTTCGGCGTTGCAATACAGCTCGGTGCGGTTGCAGGTGGACAGGATCGCCGCCTCTTTCGCCGCGCCGTTTTCCACCAGATCGCGTAGCGCGCCCTCCATCCCGTCGGCGTTGAACGCGACCTGTTCGCGCACGGCGAGCGGCGCGGTCTGATGGTTAATGCCAAAGGCGAACAACTGCATCTTGGTTTTCTGCGGGCAAATGGATTAAAAAGGTGGCGAATTATAGTATCAACGGCGGTGCATTACTATCCGGCGCAATTCGGGCAAGTCGCATAGAATGAATGCCTGCGCAACATTGATCGATGCATCACGCGAAAGGCCATAGCGGCTGCGATGCAGGAGGGGCAAACAATGGAATACCGTGACCTGCGCGATTTTATCGCGCAATTGGAAAGGCTGGGCGAACTCAAGCGCGTGACCGCGCCGGTTTCGCCGCATCTGGAAATGACCGAGATCTGCGACCGCGTGCTGCGCGCGCAAGGCCCGGCCATCCTGTTCGAAAATCCAGTTGGACATAACATGCCCGTGCTTGCCAACCTGTTTGGCACACCGCGCCGCGTGGCGCTGGGCATGGGCGAGGAGAACACGCAGGCGCTGCGTGAAGTCGGCAAGCTGCTCGCCTTCCTGAAAGAACCGGAGCCGCCCAAAGGGCTGAAGGACGCGTGGGAAAAATGGCCGGTGCTGAAGCAAGTGCTCACCATGCCGCCCAAGGTGGTTTTCTCAGGGCCATGTCAGGAAATTGTCTGGGAAGGCGCTGACGTGGATTTGGGCAGGCTGCCGATCCAGCATTGCTGGCCGGGCGACATCGCGCCGCTCATCACCTGGGGACTGGTGGTCACCCGAGGCCCAAACAAGCCGCGCCAGAATCTCGGTATCTACCGCCAGCAGGTGATCGCGCCGAACAAGACCATCATGCGCTGGCTGGCGCATCGCGGCGGCGCGCTGGATTTTCGCGACCACTGCGAGAAAAACCCGGGGCAACCGTTTCCCGTTGCGGTAGTCATCGGCGCCGACCCGGCGACCATCCTCGGTGCGGTCACGCCGATTCCAGATTCATTGTCCGAATACCAGTTCGCCGGTTTGTTGCGCGGCAGCAAGACCGAATTGGTCAAGTGCCTGGGCAGCGACCTGCAAGTACCCGCTTCCGCCGAAATCGTGCTGGAAGGCGTGATTCATCCCGGTGAGACCGCGCTGGAAGGCCCGTATGGCGACCACACCGGCTACTACAACGAGCAGGACAAATTTCCGGTATTCACCATCCAGCGCATCACGATGCGCCGTGACCCGATCTATCACTCCACCTACACCGGCAAACCACCCGATGAACCGGCGATGCTGGGTGTCGCATTGAATGAAGTGTTCGTGCCGCTGCTGCAAAAACAATTTCCCGAAATCATAGATTTTTATTTGCCGCCGGAAGGTTGCTCATATCGCATGGCGATCGTGAGCATCAAGAAGCAATACCCGGGGCACGCCAAGCGCGTAATGTTCGGCATCTGGAGCTTCCTGCGCCAGTTCATGTACACCAAGTTCATTATCGTGGTGGACGACGGCATCGATATCCGCAACTGGCAGGAAATAATCTGGGCGATCACCACGCGTGTCGATCCGGCGCGCGACACCCTGCTGGTGGAAAACACCCCGATCGACTACCTGGATTTCGCCAGCCCGGTATCCGGCCTGGGCGGCAAGATGGGGCTGGACGCCACCAACAAATGGCCGGGCGAGACGCAGCGCGAGTGGGGCACGCCGATCGCGATGGATGCAGCGGTAAAGGCGAAGGTGGACGCGATGTGGGGCGAGTTGGGGTTGTAATTCCAATTCGCAATAGAAACAGGGATAACGTAGGGTGCATTTATGCACCATCGCCATTGGTGCATGGAATGCACCCTACGAAATTATTATTGCTTGTAACGCAAATTAGAATTAGCGGCAGATGGAGCTGCGGGGGGAGATCAGGCATATTCATGTCCACCCCGTTTACTATCTCGTCTTTCGGAAATTGGGGTTCCATAGATTTCTCAGCCTTTGTAACCGGAGAATTTTTCGTGCTACCAGCTTTTCACCTTGTTGGGTGGTGAGCCAGTCGCCAAGGAGCTGCATCAGTGAATTACAACCAAAATGTCGAGTACAGTCGTAAAACAGCTTTTATTTTTGCTTCCTTGCAACCGGGTACGAGGTCGTAGATTTGGGTGTTTAGGATTATTCTCATCGGCCCACTCTCATACTTGATGTGCCTAATGAAACAATCTCTCAATAACTTGGGGTAATGGTCTGCCGCAGTGTCAGGATACACGCCGTTAAATGATGCCAACTCATTTTTTATGCTTTGAACCTTGTTCAACAAATGTTGATGTGCAAGGGCGTGCCGGTCAAAGGGAAAGTTGACCGCCTGCGCAATATATTCTTCCATCAGGAAACAATCAGCCAGGTAGTCTTCGAGCAGATTAAACGTTTCTGACAGGGCATGATGGTCGTTTGCTCCAATCAAGCACTCAACCCTGTCAAGCATGTCAAATATCTTCTTGTGTGCAGAATCGATGATTCTATTTCCGACACTCAACTGCTTTGTGAATGAAAAGTCCACGCCGCCTCCCAAGAGCAAGCCATCACGAATTCGGTGCCGTTCACTGGTTCAAAGTATGGTTCGTTGGGAGCTTTATAACCGTATGGCCGATAAAAGCATATATGCCGAAATGCCTATATATTTCGGCCTAGCCATTTGTTTGAATGTGGCTGGATTTGGATAACGGCTGAAGTTCAGCAATTGGCACATTCCCGCCATTCGCCAATATCCGCTCCCGGGAGATTACGGGTGAGCTGTCAGCGCGGCTCGATCTGCGACAGATGCCGTGCCACCGATAGCCACGCCCCCATCCAGCCGAGATAGACCGAGAACAGCAGCAGCGACAGGCTATCGCCGAAAGACAGCGGATGCAGCGTGAACTGGCTGGCGTAGAGCTGCGATAGCGCGTTGAGTTGCTGGTTGAGCAGCAACAGACTGGCGGTGACGATGAGCCAGGCCATCACGCCGCCGAGCAGTCCCTGCGTGGCACCAAAATACAAAAAGGGACGGCGGATGAAACCATCGGTCGCGCCGATCAGTTTGGCGACTTCGATCTCGTCGTGCTGGGTGAGAATTTGCAGGCGGATGGTA
>JANLID010000330.1 GCA_024654105.1 Gallionella sp.
CCACAAAATCCTGGCCAACTCGAGCGGAGCTGGCACGCCATCGCGATGCGGGGCTACATGATTACCAGGTGATTAATGTGCGGTGACGTACAGATGCAAACGTCAAGCTCCCATAAAGTTACAGTCATTACACACGGTGCTTGGCATATCGATGACAACGGCTTGTTTCTTGTTTTCGCAGACGTTGCTGTTTCGATCAACATAATGAGACAAGCAGACCTCAAAAACTGTAAGTTAAAAATACATTATTCATGCGGCTTGGTGGAGTGCATGAAGAAAGATTTTTGCGAATTCTGCATTAATTGCGCAGATGCAGGTAAATATTGCGGACACCCGAGTATCAAATATAACGAAACAATGAATCAGGCATTAATTGAAATGAGTGATCCAGAGAAGGCTATGGATTCGGCAGCAATAATGTAGCTTCCCGGCACTTCATATAAACCGACCCACTATGGAGCAACCATGGATCAATCTGAGCTTATTGAAAAAGTTGCAAAGGAGTTGGGCATATCGAACACTCTGTCGCTGCGGTTGCTGAGGGCAACACTGCGGGAGATTCGTGACCTGCTCCGGGTCGGACACGCGGTAACCATCCCACACCTTGGCACCTTCGACACGGCGACGTACGCGGAGCACCACGGTTATCGGCCTGCCAGTCATGACTTTGCGATTTTCCCGAAACGGCGCGTGCCCGTGTTTCGCACGGGCACATTGCTCCGTGAAGAAGTTTACGATGTCGAATCGGACGAAGCAGGTGCGCCGACATGAGCGACGACAACAAGATAACGCTCCACTCCTTTACGGCGCTGGTGGCCAGGCGTGCCAAGGTCAGTAGTGTCGAAGCAGACGCCTATATCCACCAATTCGCGAAGACCATGAGTGAGGAATTGGAGACGGGCGGCGAGATTCCTCTGTATCACTTTGGCCGTTTCCATACGACCCATGTCGATGAACAGGCGGGGCACGATCCCAACTCCGGCGCGCCGTTAACGATTCCTGAGCACTCGCGTGTCCACTTTCGCCCCTACAGCGCATTGCGTTTCGCTGTCAACGCGCCTTTCCGTCAGCTGCGAATCAAGGAGCTCACTCCGGACAAAACAGCTTGGCGTATCAGAACCGGCGCCTGGATCGCGCTGGTGCTGCTTGTATTGCTGCTGATCGTGCTTGGCATCAGGACCAAGAGTTGGATATCCACTCAGGATGCTTCCGTGGTACCGGCCGAGATGTCATCGGATAAAGCCCCCGAGATGTCATCGGATAAAAACGAAGTGGCGCACACCGATCAAACTCCTGATGCAGGCGCGCCCGCAACCGTCACCGCTGCTCCCGTAGAACCGGAAACGACCCAGATGGCAATTGCTGCGGCGACAGCGGTTATCGTGTCGCCCGGCGATACGTTATGGGCAATTGCTGCGACCAGATTGGGCGATCCCTATTGGTGGCCGGTTATCTATGCGGAGAACAGACCAGAGTTGTCCCGCCGAAACCCGGACCTGATCGATAGCGGGATCACACTGCGGATACCCGCTCTGGCCGGTAGCGTGAGCAGTCCCAGTGTCGCGGATCTCCGTCTGAAAACGAAAGGTTACCAAATGGTGGCCGACGATTACCGGAAACTCGGCAATCCTCGAGCCGCAGAGTATGAGAAGGTCGCTGCTCGCTGGTCTAAAGAATAATCGGGTAGCGTAGATCAGCCTTGTGATAGAGAACCAAGGAAACGCAGATTTAATCCGTTCGTGGTGAGCCCTTCGATAAACTCAGGAGAGCCTTGTCGAACCATGATCGGATTAAATAGGCAGCAATCAATAGCTTGCAAAAGCCCTTCGACAAGCTCTGATAGAACTACTAAGTATTGATCTAAGCACGATAAACCTGTGCTAAGTCACTACTTAAGGGCAAACGGATGATTTAATCTGCGTTTCTCTAAGCCGGACAAGCCGGAACCAATAAGTTGTTTTTCGTAGGGTGGGCACGCCGTTGTGCCCACGCGGATTTCGCACCGCGTGGGCATAACCAGCGACTTGGCTGTCGTCTTTGTGACAGCCTAGTCGAATGGCTAGTAGTTACATCAGACGATAATACCGTCTGCCCACCCTACAAAAATTCATATTTATTGAATTGGTTATGCTGCTTAAAATCGCAATTCTTGTCATTGCTTGACATCATTTAACTGGTAAGAGACTAAAGAGGTTAGCTCATGTTGTCCCCTTTAATCGATGATTCAATACAAACATGAATAAGCCTGAACGCCCACTCGATGTTTACGTGGCAGATGTCTCCGAACACACTGAAGTTCGGCGAGGGGTTCCATTGCCGTTGGGGACCTCTGAATCAGAGGGAGGAGTCAACTTCGCCCTGTTCAGCCGTCACGCCAGCGGCGTTCGGCTTGAGTTGTTTGATCATCACGCGGACGCAACACCGGCCAGGATTGTTGATTTCGATCCGGCGCGCAACCGCACGGGGGATGTGTGGCACGTATGGGTTGAGGGGATTCGTCCCGGTCAACTCTATGCCTACCGGGTGGATGGCCCGTATCAACCTGAGGAAGGGCATCGTTTCAATTTCAACAAGCTGCTTCTGGATCCCTTTGCGACAGCGATCTCTCCGTTGCCCGATTGGGATTTTGGCGCGGTGCGGGGATACGATCCGGATGCGCCGGAGCAGGACCTGATTGTTTCGAAAGTGGATGATGCCGGCGCCATGCCGAAATGTGTGTTCACTCATGAGCAGTTCCACTGGCATGACGACCGGCCGCTCAGGCATCCCTGGTCCATGACCGTGATTTATGAAGCGCATGTTCGCGGTTTCACCATTCATCCCAGCTCCGGCGTGGAGCATTCCGGTACCTACCGCGGCCTGATGGAAAAGATCCCCTATCTGAAAGAACTGGGCGTGACGGCGGTGGAATTGATGCCGGTATATGAGTTCAACGAAGGCCAGACACCGGCCATCAATCCGCAAACAGGCAAACCGCTCAGAAATTACTGGGGCTACGATCCGGTGGCGTTCTTTGCGCCGAAAGCGTCCTATAGCAGCGCAGGCGGCCTGGGCCAGCAGAAGCTGGAGTTCAAGGAAATGGTCAGGGCGTTCCATCATGCCGGTATCGAAGTGATCCTGGATGTCGTGTTCAATCACACGGCGGAGGGAAACGAACTGGGCCCGACAGTGTGTTTTCGCGGGATGGATAACGCGATTTTCTACATGCTGGAAGCAGACCAGCGCTACTACAAGAACTACACGGGCACCGGCAACACCATCAATGCCAACCATCCCGTGGTGCGCGATCACATCCTGAGTGCTTTGCGCTACTGGGTGGTCGAGATGCATGTGGATGGGTTCCGCTTTGATCTGGCGTCGGTGCTCGGCCGGGATGGCGCCGGCAAGCTGCTGACAAATGCCCCACTTCTCGAACGGATCGCCGAAGACCCGATCCTTAGTGGAGCCAAACTCATAGCCGAGGAGTGGGATGCTGACGGTGCCTATGAGGTGGGAAGTTTTTCCCAGCGGGGCTGGGCGGAGTGGAACGGCCGCTACCGGGACGATGTCCGCCGCTTCTGGCGCGGCGATGACGGGATGCTTGGTGCATTTGCCAGCCGCATCTGCGGCAGCGCCGACATTTATGCCAAGACCGGAAAATGCCCCGGGTGCAGCATCAACTTCGTCACCTGTCACGATGGCTTCACGTTGAATGATCTGGTGAGCTATCGCAACAAGCACAATGAAGCAAACGGAGAAAACAACCATGACGGTGCCGATGCCAACTACAGCGAGAACAATGGCGCCGAAGGCGAGACAACGGATGCCGGGATCGAGGCCTTGCGGAAAAAACAAATCAAGAACTTCCTGTTGACGCTGCTGATCTCGCGCGGCGTGCCGATGCTGCTCGGCGGCGACGAATTCCGCCGCACGCAAGGCGGCAACAACAACGCCTGGTGCCAGGACAACGAAACGAGCTGGCATGACTGGAGCAGTCTGGAACAGCACAGGGAAATTTTCCGCTTCACCCGTGGCATGCTCGCCTTTCGCAGTGCCCATCCGGTTCTGAGCAAGGAGCAATTCTATACGGACGCCGAGATCAACTGGTTTGGACCGCAGGGAGGATTACCCGACTGGGCCAGCCCAAAACAAAAACAGTTCGCCTGTCTTATCCATGAGGA
>JANLID010000335.1 GCA_024654105.1 Gallionella sp.
AGCTGATAGTCGAAATGGCGAAGCCGAAGAGCAACGTGACGTCGATCACGAGGAAGGCCGTGGGCTACGTGTTGGCGTAAACTTTCGGCGCAGCATTGACAATAAAAATTGATGCGGTCCTGGTCGGCAAAATCGTTTTTGCCCGGTTTCTGGAAGATCCGTTGCAGGTTGTCGAGCGCTTTGTTGCGCGGGTCGAATCCTCTGGCGAGTTTTCTGCGCTGGCTCCATGGGTGACCGTATCCTGCCTGGCAGACGCGCGGACGGCGGGTGGTGGGGGCGACGTTTGCTCGCATCCCCCGTCAACTTTGGGTGAAGTCCGTGAGATCGACGGACGTTTGGTTTTTCTCTACTATTGCGAGAGCCATGTTCGGGAGTACCTGTTTGACGAAGTGCAATTGCGCCGCCTGAGGTCCTGCCAGCAGTTTCCGGAAGAATTGACGAGAACATTGCACCGATTGCGCCTCATCAACAGCAGGAACCGGCTCACCCATGCGTTGGTGCAAGCGCTGCTTGGTGCGCAAGCCCAATATCTGCTATCCGGCGAGCCGTTGTCGCTCGTTCCTTTGACCCAAGCGCAAATGTCCGAGCGGCTGAGAGCAGAGGCAGGGCTTTCGATGGTGGCCGATGCGGGGCGCATCTCTCGCCTGGTGCGTGGACTATCGATCATGCTGCCGAACGGAAAAGCGATCCCATTGACTGGACTCTTTCCGAAGCCGCGCCAAGTCCATTGTTATTACGTGGATTACGCGATAAAAGAGGAAAGAATATGGATTGCGGAAGGGGCATTAAAAGGACCGCTATCGGATGGAGCCATAGCGGAAATCCTTGAGCGCGAATACGGGATCCGTCTGTTGCGGCGTACAGTGGCCAACATCCGGCATGCCCTGATGATCCCCGATAGCCGAAAGCGTGGCCAGCGCATGAATTATCTGACGGCGACCGAGGGGTTCTCCGCACTAGTGCCGCTGACGCCTCAAGTGCTGCGCGGCGTGGTTCCAGCCCGTCCGGGGGTGTACGAGATCCGCGCGGGCTCTGCGCCCGGAACTGGAGGGGATGGCAGCTCTTCTGAAAGAGGGGTTCTGCCGCCGGAGCCGCACGACGTGGTCTACATCGGCTCCGCAGGAGACCTGCGCAAGCGCCTGGCCGATCATCTGCGCGGCAGCAGCGACAACGCGCTGCTGTATCGCCACATCGCCGATGGCGCCGCGCGGGTTCGGTTTCGCCTGATCGGCGACGGCTGGCGCTGGGTGGAGCGGGAGTTGTACCATGTGTTTTGCGAAACCTTCGGCACGCCGCCGCTGTGCAACCGCATGAGCCCGTGAAAAAGAGAGTACTCTATTGATATTCGTCAATGTCTCTGAAGAGAGCTTAGGGCCAAAAAAGAAATGCGGAGGAGATGCCACAAGGTGCTCCCCTTAAGGCGCGCAGCGAAATCCGACGCAAAGAGTGAATAAGAACACGTAAAACGGAAGGCTCGGTACGCAGTATGGAAAAAATCTTGCGCAAGCAAGCAAGCAAGCAAGCCTGACGACCGCGGCGCCGGTCGCGGCTTCGCGATGAAGCTGGTGGATGAGCCCGTTCTGCTCGTCGCCCATGTAGAGTTAGTGTCCAAGTGGTGCCTCGCCTACGATAGACCGCGCTCTGGGTGGTTACCCAAGCGCACACACGTACGGTGGCGCCATCCCCCGGCGTTTCTCAATGCCTCGCTGATTTCCTTTATGTCGCAGGCGACGCGCAGAACTCCGCGCAGGCGCTTGCCAACCTTACCGCGCTTTGCCGGGG
>JANLID010000343.1 GCA_024654105.1 Gallionella sp.
TCTGGTAAAAAACAGCGAAATATGCCTATTTTTTGTGCAATTGCTTGCCGGTGCAACGGTTTGTTGCTCCGGAAATTTTAAGTCCGACAGGCTGCTAGACTGTGCCTCATCCTTAAAAAAACCGGAGTTCACCATGCCTCGCCGTGCCCGCATCGCGTTGCCGAATGTCCCCGTTCACCTCATCCAGCGGGGCAATAACCACCAACCTTGTTTTTTCGCCGATGAAGATTACCGCCGCTATCTGGACTGGCTGGCTGAGTACGCCAACAAGACTGGCTGCCGGATTCATGCTTATGTGCTGATGACGAATCATGTGCATTTGTTGCTTTCTTCTGGCCGCGCGGATGCCGGTGGGGCTTTGATGAAGTTGTTGGGGCAGCGTTATGTGCAGTATGTGAATCGTGCCTATCGGCGCAGCGGGACATTGTGGGAGGGGCGATTTCGCTCGTGTCTCGTGCAGGAGGAAAGCTATTTGCTGGGTTGCCAGCGTTATATCGAGTTGAATCCGTTGCGGGCGAACATGGTGGCGCATCCGGCGGACTATCGGTGGTCAAGCTACCGCGCTAATGCGCAGGGTGAGGCGGATTACTTGGTGCAACCGCATCCACTGTATGCCGCACTGGGAAGCGATGCGGCTACCCGGCATGCAGCTTACCGCGAGTTGTTTCGCTATGAATTAGAGCCCGGTATGGCGGATGAGATTCGTCGCGCGACCAATGGCAATTTTGCGCTGGGTAGTGAACGCTTTGCAGCACAGGTGGCGGAAATGATCGGCAGGCGGGTAGTGCCTAGTCAGCCGGGGCGGCCTCGCAAATCGGTAGTGCCGGAGTCTGGCGAGTTGCCTTTAGGGTAGAAAACCGTGGTCTGTCCCCTGTTTTCGCTGTTTTCCGTTTTCTGCAAAAGAACCGCAGCACCGAAAGCGAGTGTAGGGTGCGTTCCACGCATCATGGTGCGCACAGCGCACCCTACGAAAATCCAAGCTCGCATAGATGGGGGAAGCTCGCATAGGTTGGGTTAGCAGGCTCATCGCGTAACCCAACAAACAACGGCAAAAGCAGTTGCAATATTAACAGGAGGAGACCGCTTCGTCAGGCTCAGGACAGGCTTCGGTCTCCCCTGTTTTTTGCAAACACAAAAAAACAATGGATTGCGAATTGCTTGGCGCTAATTTAAACTCGCAAGAGAGGAGCAGCCATGCCAACTATTTTGATTTCACAAGGGTTTCGGTTTTTCTTTTTCAGTGGCGAGGGCAGTGAGCCGCCCCATATTCATGTTGAACATGGGGATAAAGTGGCAAAATTCTGGCTGGAGCCGGTACAATTGGCTGGCTCGGAAAGTTTCAGGAGTCACGAATTGACCAAGGTCAGGGCGATGGTTATTGAACACAAAAATTTGTTTATGGAGAAATGGAATGAGCACTTTAGCCGTTAGATTAGACCCGCATGCCGTGGACGTGGCCTTTGCAAACGACGCGGTACATTTTGTACTGGCTGACGGCCGGGAAATCGCGGCGCCGCTGGAGTGGTTTCCACGCTTGCGCGATGCAAATGACAAGCAGCGCAGAAACTGGCGGCTGATCGGCAAAGGAATGGGAGTGCACTGGCCGGAGATTGATGAGGACATTGCGGTCAGCACGCTGATTGGACATTGACTGATGGCCGCATGACAGCTCGTGCCGGCATGTCGCCTTGATGGAAAGGGGTAGAAGGTCGAACTTCTCTCGTCCTTTTGCTATGATGCCGATAAAGGAGAG
>JANLID010000355.1 GCA_024654105.1 Gallionella sp.
ACTGGCGCGCCAATTCGCCGATGAACTTGAGCTGCCATGGGCGAAGATCGTCCACCCGCATAGTCAGCGCATGGGCAGTGATCGCCGCTGGACGCTGCGCACCCGTAGCGGTGAGCTCTTGAGCCTGAAAAAATAATGGATCGCCAATACGTTGATACAGTCCGCCTGCTGCTTGCCGTTGCACCGGTGATTTTTGAATCGCCGCATTTTGCGCTCAAAGGCGGCACCGCGCTCAACCTTTTTGTGCAGGATCTGCCACGCCTGTCAGTGGATATAGATGTCGTTTTCACTGATCACGTCATGGATCGAGAACAAGTTCTCAAAACCATCGGCGAAGAATTGCTGATAGCCAAGGCACGGCTGGAATACATGGGTTATTCGGCTACTCTCCACAAGACGCAAAAAGGCGACGAAGCCAAGTTACTGGTGACCAATCAGGCCAGTCAGGTAAAAGTCGAAGTGAATTTTGTTTTCCGGGGCACGTTGTTACCCGTGACGCATCGCGCCTTGGTGAATTCGGCTTGCGACCTATTCACTACGGCGATGGAATTGCCCGTCCTCGCCATCCCCGAACTCTACGGCAGCAAGCTGGTCGCAGCACTGGATCGTCAGCACCCGCGCGACTGGTTCGATGTGGTCGCCATGATGGATCGTTTCGGCCTCGAAGCAGAACTGGTTGATTGTTTTGTTGCTTACCTTGTCGGCCACAATCGCCCGGTTCATGAGGTGCTGTTTTCAAACGATCTGCCGCTGGAGGAAATCTACAACACGGATTTTGTCGGCATGACCGCAACCGAAATTCCGTTGCAGCACTTGATCGAAACACGGCGGCATGTCCGCCAGGAACTGCCAAAGATGCTCACCGATACTCACCGGCAATTTCTGCTCTCATTTGTGCAAGCCGAACCCGATTGGACGCTGATGCCATTTGACCATCTCAAGGACTTGCCAGCCATCCGCTGGAAGCTTCTCAACTTGGAAAAACTGCGCACGGCAAATAACCCCCGATTCGAGTTGCAGGCCAGCGAACTTGTTGACCGATTCAATCGTTTTTCAGGTTGAAAACTTTAGATCAACAACTTGGCGATAAACAGCAGGAGTGCGCGCAGCTCTGCGCAGAGAACGCCCGTCTGATTGCCCTGCTGGAAAAACACGGCATCGCGCATTTCGTCGAACTTCCTGTGCCGGAGCCACCTGAAACGCCAGCCAGATCGAATCTGAACCTGAGTACCGAAGAAAAAATTGCTCTGTTCCGACGGCTGTTCCGTGGTCGCACCGATGTCTACCCGGTACGCTGGGTCAATAAGGATGGCACACGATCCGGCTATACTCCGGCCTGCGGCAATGAATGGAAAATTGGCCTCTGCGACAAGAAGCGGGTGAAATGCAGCGAATGCGGAAACCGCCTTCTACTACCACTCGATGACCGAGTCATTTACGATCATCTTGCAGGCGAGCATGTTGTCGGCGTCTACCCACTGCTCACCGACGATACCTGCCATTTCCTCGCCGCCGATTTTGATGAGGCCGACTGGCGCGAAGATACCAAAGCTTTTGCCGTTTCCTGTCACGAGCTTGGGGTGCCTGTCGCCATCGAAATCTCCCGCTCCGGCGCGGGCGCCCATGCCTGGATTTTCTTTTCTTCCGCCGTGCCTGCCAGGGATGCGCGCCGTCTTGGCTCAGCCATTATCAGCCACACCTGCGCCAGAACCCGGCAACTGAAACTTGAATCTTACGATCGACTGTTCCCCAACCAGGACACTATGCCCAAGGGTGGTTTCGGCAATCTGATCGCGCTGCCACTCCAGAAGGTGGCCCGCGAAAAAGGCTTCAGCCTGTTCGTGGATGATACTCTCCAACCACAT
>JANLID010000027.1 GCA_024654105.1 Gallionella sp.
GATCAACTCGCGGCTTACCCGTTCTGGCTCGGCCACCATCTCCTCGTACCGCACCTCCAGCATGGGAATGGGCAAAACCGTTTTCCAGTGTTCCATCAGCTGCTGGTATTCGCGGTAATGCTCGCCCAGCCGCGTGAGATCCGTGGCGTAGCTGTGTGATGGACTGAATGACAGCGTATAGATAGAGAGACAGTTATCCATCGGATCACGCTGGCAATGGATGATGCGCGCCAGGGGGAACATCAACGCGATGAGACCCAGATGCTTGAAATTGTGCGGCATCTTGTCGGTGACGCGCGCGGCATTCGGTGACAGCGTTGCCAGTTTGGCAAGATAGCGCTCCGCGGCGACATCCAAAATTTTTTGGTCGAGCTTATCGAGACATTGCGGATAGGGCTGCGCCGATCCGAGCAACCCCGGCAATGTCGCGATAATTTTACCGATGTCCTTCAATTCGCCGCCGCCATAAGCCTCCGGGTGGCTGGCCAATATCTGCTCCGTCAGGGTGGTCCCGGAACGCGGCATGCCGACGATGAAGATCGGCCGCGCCGACGTGTTCGACGCCCGCGGCGCTCGAGCGAAAAATTCGGGTGTAAAGAATGCCATAGCGGCATCCATCTGGCGCAAATGTTCTTCAGGAGAACAGTAGCTATATGCCGGGGCCAGGCTGTTGGCCCGCTGAAAATGAAAGAATGCCTTGTCGTATTCCTTGAGCTCGTCGTGGAGCTTGCCGAGTTGATAGTGCAGGGGCTGAGTATCGGCGGGCTTCAGGTCGGGGCGCAGCAAGACCCGTTGCAGCAGGGCAATGGCATCGGCGCGGCGATCGACGTGCCGCGCGACGCTCGCGAAGGTGGCCGCCAGATGTTCATTGTCGATGCCGGCATCCAGAAATGGGCGCAATAATGAATAGGCCAGGTCAAATTCGCCTTTTTTTTCATGCACCGCCGCGATGCCGAAAACCGCGTCGGAATTGTCCGGCTCCAGTGCTTGCACCCGTTGAAAGGCCTGTTGCGCTTCATCCAGCCGGCCCAACGAATGCAACGCAAAGCCCAGATTGATGAAGACCTTGACGAAGTCCGGCCGGTGACGCAACGCCTGCTGGTAACATTCGACGGATTTTTCTGTGTCGTCAAAATACGGTAAGACGTTACCCAGGTTGTAGTAGGCATCCGCATGTTGCGGCTGAAGGCGAAGCGTCTCGCGATAACGGCGCATCGCTTCGTCAATGCGACCCAGGTTTTCCAAGGCCAGGCCCAGGGCATTGTGGGCTTCGGCGTGATTCGGCTGCAACCGGATGACGTGGCGGTAGGCCGATACCGCTTCTTCCCACCGCTTCTGATGCATACAGGCTTGCGCGAGGTTGTAGTGGGCATCCGCATAATCCGGGTTAAGATCAATGGCCTTGCGGCAGCAGTCCATCGCCTCGTCGTATAACTTCAGCTGGCCGTTCACCGCGCCCAGCAGAAACCACGCCTCGGCATCGCGTCCGTTGGCGCGGCAGATATCCTGGATGATAGCCTTGGCTTCCGCGAACCGCCCTTCCTGAATACGGGCAAACGCGGTTTTCTTGCGGGAACGCAGCAAAACCTTGCTCTGGGACATGCGTGATCGATACAGTCAGATGTTATAATTTCGGGCGTGAATTGTAGCAGGTGTTGGAATTTTACATTTCTCGTCGAAAAGGGGAATAATGCGCAATGGGGTTTCCCTGGCATTATATACTTATCTCCGAGCGCCGGATCCCGGTTTCTACCTGTAGGCAACCCATCATGATGATCCTGGAATAAATTGCATGTGGCGACCAAACCAGATCGACCCGCCGAGCGAAAAGACTCCATGAACGACAGCAACCGTAAAAATGCGGAAAACAGCCGCTTATCGGCAGGAAACGTTGCGTCCACCCGCTCGGGTACCGGCACGATGAGAGACCGGCTCGCCAAGGCCCGCGTCCAGTATGCCCTCGAGTGGGGCGAAGGTAATGCAGGGCATTTCACCGCGGCCGGGTATTACGACTGGATGGCCGCCTTCCTGCCGAAGCGCCGCAACGTGCTCGAGATCGGCACCGGCAGCGGCAACGGCACGCTCTCTTTGCTGTCCACGGGCCACACGGTAGTCAGTGTCGACGAAAACCCGGAGTG
>JANLID010000037.1 GCA_024654105.1 Gallionella sp.
CGTTCAACCAGGAGCCGGAGCAATGCTGGGAATGTTATTCCTGCGTGAAGATCTGCCCGCAGAACGCCATTGAGGTGCGCCACTATGCCGATATCGTGCCGCTGGGCGGCTCGGTGCAACCATTGCGCGGTTCCGATTCGATCATGTGGACCATTAAATTCCGCAACGGTACGCTGAAGCGCTTCAAATTCCCGATCCGTACCACCTCGGAAGGCTCCATCAATCCGTACGGTGGCAAGCCCTTGCCTAAAGTGGCTGATCTCGATGTTCCGGGCGTGTTCACCCGGGAAGTGATGGGCGGCTACCGCCCGGGCAAGCCGGAAGAACTGATCCGCAAATAACCTACAAATCAATCGGGAGTGAATGACATGTCTGAAGCAACTTTTGGAAATCCGAAAATCGTCGAGGAAGAGCTCGACATCCTGTTGATCGGCGGCGGCATGGCCTGCTGCGGCGCAGGTTATGAAATCATGCGCTGGGCCGAGGCAGTCAAAGCCGAAAAAGGAGTCGATCTCAAGATCAAACTGGTGGACAAGGCGGCGATGGATCGCTCCGGCGCTGTGGCACAGGGTCTGTCCGCGATCAATACTTACATCGGCACTGAACAAGATCCTGCCGACTACGCGCGCATGGTCTCCAACGATCTGATGGGCATCACCCGCGACGACCTGGCTTACGACCTGGGCCGTAACGTGGATGATTCAGTGCACCTGTTCGAGGAATGGGGTCTGCCGATCTGGAAGACCGATGCGGAAGGCGTGCGCCATGACGGTGCCGATTCGATCAAGGAAGGCCTGCCGTTGCTGAAAGACGGCGGCAAACCGGTGCGCTCGGGCAAATGGCAGATCATGATCAACGGCGAATCCTACAAGTGGATCGTCGCCGAGGCCGCAAAAAAGGCTATGGGGCTGGATCGCGTGCAGGAGCGCGTGTTCATCGTGCACCTGATCAACGACAAGAACGACCCGACCCGCATCGCCGGTGCGGCAGGTTTCTCGGTGCGCGACAACACCATTTACATCTACAAGGCCAAGACCGTGCTGCTCGCCGCCGGCGGTTGCGTAAACCTGTTCCGCCCCCGCTCAGTCGGTGAAGGTCAGGGGCGCGCCTGGTATCCGGTGTGGAACGCCGGTTCGACCTACGCGATGGCGGCCGAAGCCGGTGCGGAAATGACCATGATGGAGAATCGCTTCGTGCCAGCTCGTTTCAAGGATGGCTACGGCCCGGTCGGCGCATGGTTCCTGCTGTTCAAGGCCAAGGCGGTCAACGCCTATGGCGAAGACTACATGACCAAGAACAAGGAGATGCTGAACGACTACCCGCCTTATGGTCAGGCAGCCGTTCCCGCTTCCTGCCTGCGCAACCACCTGATGCTCAAGGAAATGAAAGACGGCCGCGGCCCGATCTATATGGACACCGTAACCGCCTTGGCCAAGCTGCGCGAAACACTGTCGCCCAAGGAAGTGAAGCACCTCGAAGCGGAAGCCTGGGAAGACTTCCTCGACATGTGTATCGGCCAGTGCGGCATCTGGGTCGGCGAAAACATCGAGCCGGAAAAGAAGATGTCCGAGCTGATGCCGACCGAGCCTTACCTGCTCGGCTCGCACTCCGGCTGTTGCGGTATCTGGGTGTCCGGCCCGACCGACCTCGGCGCACCAACCGCTGCCGATCCGGAAGAAGCAGGCGTACCGGCACACCTGCCGCGCGGCTGGAACTGGGGCTACCGTTCCATGACCACCGTAAAGGGCCTGTTCACCGCGGGCGATGGCGTTGGCGCATCCGGCCACAAGTTCTCCTCCGGTTCGCACACCGAAGGTCGCATCGCGGCCAAGGCGATGGTCAAATACGCGCTCGACAACAAGGACTACAAGCCTGAGTTCGATGAAACCACCGCTCAGATCGCCGAAACGATTTACAAGCCGGTACGCAACTTCCTCGAACACAAGGACTACACCACCGCCATCGACGTGAACCCGAACTACATCACGCCGAAGATGCTGCAAATGCGCCTGCAGAAGATCATGGACGAGTACGTCGCCGGTGTCGCCACCTACTACAACACCAACGACAAGATGCTCGCCGTGGCGGAAGAGAAGCTGGAGATGCTGAAAGAAGACGCCCAAAAGATGCGCGCGAAAGACCTGCACGAGTTGTTGCGCGCGTGGGAGAACTACCACCGCATCCTCACCGCCGAAGCGCACATGAAGCACATCCAGTTCCGTGAAGAATCCCGTTATCCGGGCTTCTACTATCGCACCGACAAAAACTTCGTCGACGAGAAGAACTGGCACTGCTTCGTCAATTCCATCTACAACAAGAAAACTCACAAGTGGACCTGCTTCAAGCGTAAACATGTGGATTTGGTCGACAAGTCCAAGCTGTTCAAACCTGCTACACCTCACTAAAAATCAGTGAGATTGGAGTAACATCAGCGGGCACCAAAAGGTGCCCGATTTTTTCTCCAGGGCAGTTTGTCCACGAAAAACACGAAACTCACGAAAAAACAACTGAACCGAAGGATTTAATTTCGTGTTTTTCGTGGACAGTTTGTTTTTGCTAATGTTATAGAGAACAAGATGACAGATACCTACAACGCGGCCGACCTGCCCTTCACCGGCAGCCCGGTTGTACCGGAGATGAGCGACGGCAACAAAAATATCCAGTTCCAGTGCCGCAAAGGCATTACCTGCTGGAACGCCTGTTGCAGCAATATTGATATTTCGTTGACGCCCTACGATATCGTGCGGCTGAAGCAGCATCTCGATATCTCATCGACCGAGTTCCTGCACAAATACACGGTTCCTTATGAACTTGAGCCGAACGGTATTGCAGGGGTGAAACTGCGCCCGATCGAGAATGGCAGCGCCTGCCAGTTCATGACGGCGGAAGGATGCAGCGTATATGCGGACCGCCCCACCGCCTGCCGCTACTATCCCATCGCCCTGCTTTCGATGCGCAAGCAGGACGAATACACCGACACCGCCTCCTATGCGCTGGTCAAGGAAGACCACTGCCTTGGCCACCAGGAACCGCGCAGCCTGACCATCGACGAATACCGCAAGGAACAAGGGGTAGAGGAATATGACGAGCTCGCGCGCGGCTGGCGCCAGCTC
The DNA here is from genome assembly GCA_024654105.1 of Gallionella sp. Classification (GTDB taxonomy): domain Bacteria; phylum Pseudomonadota; class Gammaproteobacteria; order Burkholderiales; family Gallionellaceae; genus Gallionella. Next base: position 3,114 of record JANLID010000037.1, read on the forward strand.
ATTCTCAAGAAAAAATCCTCCGGCCCCAGCATCGGCAAGCCAACCAAGCGCAGCCTGCAACTGTTCTTCATGGTGTGCTACGACACCGACCGCTTCCGCGAATTCGTCATCAGCGAAGGCTTCACCGAGCTCTATGACATTCCCGCCGACGAGATGAGAAAGCTTCTCACCGACGATACCGAACTCATGCTGTTCGGCTTTCGCTTCCTCAAGCAAGTGCTGTTCGGCGAAAACACCATCGCGATACATCAGGCAACTGCGGCCAAGCGCATGGAACGCGCTCAGGGAAAACTGCAACAACTCGAAGCCGAAGCTCGCGAAAAGCGCGCGGCGGATGCGGATGGAATATATGAGAATGAGGAGCAGTGACTGCAATCCATGCTGAAGAAAAAATCAGATTGACCTGATCGCCTGAAATTGTTTGGCCACTTCCGTTCGCGAGCATCTGCTTTCGGAATGTGGTGAAATGGCACGACAGCCTGATCAGGTGTGCTGCCTTGTAATTATCGGTGCACAATACGTACTTTGTAGCGTGAAATGTGTCATAGCGCTTCTGTGTGGGTCAAGATAAGCGTACAGTAGCAGGTCGGCTATATTGAATGCGTGGTATGAACCTATGAATGAAATTCTTCAATACCTGAAAAAGCATGGCGAGCGGCTGGATACGGACATCGCTGAAGCTACAGGCATCTCACTTGCTGCCGTACGCTTGCAGTTGGCAGACCTTGCTGCCAAATGTGAGGTGGTGGTGTGCCATTCAATCAAGTTCAAGAAGGGCAAGAAAATCGAGGGGACAATATACCGGATAGCTGGATATACCCCGCCAGCATCGCCGGGCAGAAAATCGAAGGCTCAGTTGAAACTATTGTAATGCCGCTTTCTGGATGGCAAGTCCGACAAGGCTGTCACACCAATTCCAAATCAATCGTGCATTTATGTAGGGCGGGCTATGCCCGCCGGATCAAGTTGCCGGGCAAAACCTGACCTACGATCATTTTACTTTTGAAATGGAAATTGAATTAGACCACCAGTGGCCCGTGATAATCGCCATCGTTGAGGTTGGCGGCAGTGGCGCCGGAGGAGACGTTGGCAAGTTGGCGTTCGTGGTCGGATTGCACTTGCAATAAGGTCATGACACATTCGCGCAGATCATTGTATTCGTCCTTGCCGGTGCCGTACTGCTCGGCCTCGGAATAGAAGAACTGACAGCGATAGCGATCTGCCGCGACCTTGCAGAGGATGAAATGCGCACCGCGTTCTCTCCAGTAGAGCGCAGGACAGAGGGCGAGTTGCGCGGGGTCGGCGCCGAGCTGTAATTCGCTATCGGCGAGTTGGGTCGGCACGAGTTTTCCATAACGGTCGAACAGCAAGGCGGCGACATGCTTGTATTCGGCCTCGGTGAAATCGGGGATGGTGGTCATGCTGTCCCTCATGTGTCCGTCGTGTCGGATAGGAGCGCCGACGAGAACGTCGGCGCTCCCAATACGCGATTTTGACGCGTTTGCGCCTTATCGCTTAAGTTGCACTCTCAGGTTTGTGCCCAGGGCAGGCCGTCAAAGCGCCAGCCGTTGCGCGAATTGCGATGATGGTTCTCGTCAAGGTCGCCTTCAAATCCGTGCTCAACGTTGTAAATATCATTCATCCCGGCTTTTTCCAGCGCTTCTCCGGCGTCGGCGGAACGGCGTCCGGAACGGCAGATGAGCAAGACCGGACGATTGACGCTGGAAGCTTTGCGCACATGCGCGACAAAATTCGGATTGATCTCCCAGTCCGGCCCATCCACCCAGGGAATAAGAATGGAGCCACGCGGATGACCGACGAACATATATTCCATCTCGCTGCGCACATCGATGAACACCGCTTCGGGAGTGGCTTGCAGAAAATCAAATGCTTCTTTGGGGGTGAGGTGCTGCATGGTAAGTCTCCTTGTAGTCTGTTCCGGGTACGTGAATTATATCCCCATCACCGGCCCGCGATATCCTGCAATTTTTTCGGCTGAATGACATGTCCGCCCAACCCGGCCTGCTTCACGCTGCCGCCGTAGGCCACACTCATCAGTTGCGAGTAATACACCACCGGCATGGCGAACTGGGTGCCCTGTTTCTTGTTGATCTCCGACTGGTAGATTTCGACGTTGGCCTGGCATAACTGACAGGGAGTGACAATCATTTCCGCGCCGTGATCATAGGCGGACTCGACGATGCTGCGAATCTGTTTCTGCGCCTTGTCCGGTTCGGAAAAGGCCAGAGCCCCACCGCAACAGGTGGCCTTCTGGTCGTAGCTGGCGATGGCTTCCGCGCCGGCGGCCTCGATCATCTTGTCGAGATATTGCGGGTTCTCGAATGATTCGCCGGCGATGCCGAACGGCCGGTTGGTCTGGCAACCGACATAGCCCGCGATCTTCAATCCTTGCAGCGGCTTGACCACCGATTCTTGCATGGCGGCGAAACCAATATCCTCAATCAACACTTCGACCATATGGCGCGGCTTGACCGAGCCCTGCAGATTCAAGCCGACTTCCTTGAGCGCCTCGTTGGTCTCGGCCATGAGGTTGCTGTGTGCATTGAGGCGATCCGCCGTCTCGCGCGATGCAAGCCAGCATGCCGGACAGCCGGACACCATATCCTGCCCGGGCAGATGTTGCTCGGCCAGCGCGAGGTTGCGCGCGCCGATCGCCAACCGCGGCAGTTCGCCGCCTTCGGCATAACCGATGGAAGCGCCGCAGCAGTTCCAGTCCGGTATCTCGTTAAGCTGAATGCCCAGCTTGTCGCACATCACACCGATGGAAGTCACAAAATTGGAAGCCGACGCACCTTTCTGCGAGGAGCAACCGGGATAAAACGCATATTGTTTTTTGGCCATGACGGTACCCGTTCTTTCAGGAAATGAAACTCTTCTTGCGATCCTCGATCTCGCGCGCCTTGGCGATCATCTTGTGCAGGCTGCCGGGGTCTTTGCATTTATGTCCGCCGAACAGCTCCATCGGGTTGAGCCGCCCGGCCTTCATCAGAGCAAGGCCAACACCCTGCATCGCCAGCGCGTTCTTGATGCCTTGCACAAAGCCGTCCTTGAAATACATCGCCAGCGAGAACTTCAACTCGTTGACGCGCCCGGTCCTGGCGAGATTGTTCCAGAACAGCCGGGCGACCTCGCGGGTCGGCTGGCCTTTCGGTGCCAGGTTGAGGCGATGCGCGTAATTCGCCAGCCCGTGCATGATGTGGGTGATGGGCAACTTGCGCGGGC
>JANLID010000039.1 GCA_024654105.1 Gallionella sp.
CTGGCTGGATGCCAGCGATTAAGGCCTGGTCGAAATCGGGCACCAATTCATTTTGCACAACCTGTCCGACCGCTTTGGTGCAGGCTACGCGAGCGAGGCGCCATGAGCACGGAAAAAATCCTTGGCCTGGCGGAACTGGCGGCGCGCGCCCGGCAACTGCGCGCGGCGGGAAAGCGCGTGGTGCTGTGCCACGGCACTTACGACCTCATGCACACCGGGCACATCCGCTACCTGCAACGCGCGAAGCAGGAGGGGGATATTCTGCTGGTCACGGTCACCGCCGATGCCTATGTCAACAAGGGGCCGGGCCGGCCGGTGTTCAATGAACAGTTGCGCGCCGAGAGCCTGGCCGCGCTGGCCTGCGTCGATTTTGTCGCCATCAACCATGCCATTTCCGCCGTTGAAGCCCTGCACGCTATCCAGCCCAATATTTATGCCAAAGGCAGCGACTATCGCTCGCACAGCGAAGATGTCACCGGGAACATCGCACTGGAACAGGCAGCCGTCGAGGCGCACGGCGGGCGCATCTTCTATACCGACGAAATTACCTTCAGCTCCAGCAACCTGCTGAATTCGCACTTCGATGTCTTTCCGCCGGAAGTCAGGGGATTCCTCAAGGATTTTCGCGAACGCTGGCCGGAAAATATGGTCCGGCAGATGATCGCCTCGCTGAAAGACCTGAAGGTTCTCGTCGTCGGCGACGCCATCATCGACCAGTATCATTATTCCACCCCGCTGGGTCAGACCGGCAAAGGCAGCTTTATGGCTGTGCGCTATGAATCGGAAGAGCAGTTTGCCGGTGGTTCCATTGCCGTCGCCAACCACATCGCCGGGTTTGCCAGCAATGTCACTTTGCTCACCGGGCTTGGCAAGGTCGACAGCCATGAGCAGTTTATCCGGGAAAAATTGTCGAGCAACGTCGAGCCGGTGTTTTTCACTTTTGCCGACGCGCCGACGGTGACCAAGCGGCGCTTTGTCGATGGCGACCTGGCGAAATTTTTCGAGGTTTATTTTTACAAGGAAAATGCCGTTTCCGGGGAAGTGGAACAGCAGATCTGCCAGTGGCTCGATGCCAATATCGCTTCGTATGACGCGGTCATCGTGCCGGATTTCGGCAACGGCTTCATCACTCCCGCCATGATCGAGGTTTTCTCCGCCAAGGCAAAATTCCTCGCGGTCAACACGCAGATCAACAGCGGCAATCGCGGCTATCATGTGATCAATCGTTATCCGCGGGCAGATTTCGTCTCGCTCAACGAACCGGAGCTGCGCCTGGCCGCGCATAACCGCAATGACCCGTTGGAAACCGTATCCGGGCTGGTGGGCGAAAGGGTGCAGGCCAGACAATTGGCCGTCACGCGCGGAACCAAGGGGGTCATGATTTACGACCGTGGCAGCAAGGTGTTTCACAATATTCCTGCGCTGGCCACCCGGGTGATCGACCGCATCGGCGCGGGTGACGCTTTCCTGTCTTTGGCCGGCATATGTCTTGCCAAAGGGTTCGACGCCCAGGTCGCCGCATTCATCGGCAGCGTGGCGGCGGCCATGGATGTACAGATTGTCTGCAACCGGGAGCCGGTTAATCCGGTTGGACTTTATAAATACATTTCTACATTGCTGAAATAATCTGACAAATTAGAATTTACTAACTTAAAATAGATAAATGCAAAAAATATCCGTAAATATTAGACGCAATATTCTCCGTATCGCAAACAGTTCCAAAGGGCCGCATATTGGCTCAGCTTTGTCTTGCGTAGATATTTTAGCGACCCTTTACTTTAGAGTTCTTAATATCCCTTCATTTGCAAATGAAAACAGGGATATCTTCATTTTGAGTAAGGGGCATGGGGCGATGGCGCTTTATGCGGTTTTGCTGGAAAAGTGTCTTTTAACCGAGGGGGTTTTTTCAAGTTACTGCCAAAACAACGGAAAATTACCTGCGCATTTGGATAAGAATACATGCGAGGGAATAGAAGTATCGACTGGCAGCCTAGGGCATGGACTACCGATGGCACTCGGGTTTGCATACTCTTTAAAGCTAAGAGGATTGAAGTCTAGAGTATTCGTTTTGATGGGAGATGGAGA
>JANLID010000053.1 GCA_024654105.1 Gallionella sp.
TATCAACCAATCTGCGTTGCCCAGCAACACGGTTTTCCCCTCCACGTTTGCTTCCACACCCAGACCCGCTGTGGCGTGAAATCCCGATGCGCCAATGTCGCGATAATTCGATTGCTGACTTTCCGCTTCCGCGACGATGGCTTGCGCCACGCTGTGTTCGCTGTAGCGTTCCACCGCCGCCGCGTTGCGCAATATATCTTCCTTCGCCACGCCGGGCGCGACATGCAGTCGCGCGACACTCATCTTGCCTTCGGTCAGCGTGCCGGTCTTGTCGAGCACGAAATGCGTCACCCTGGATAGGGTTTCCAGCACCAGCCCGTTCTTGATCAGGATGCCGTGCTTCGCACCCAGGCCGGAGGCTACCGCGATCGACATCGGTGTCGCCATGCCCAGCGCGCATGGGCAGGTAATGATCAGCACCGAAGTGGCCGCCATCAGCGCGATCTCGAAATTTTCGCGGTTCCAGATGAAGAAAGTCAGCGCCGCGCAGAGCAGCGTAGCCAGCACGAACCACGGCACGATGCTATCGGCGAGGCGCTGGATCGGCGCCTTGGAGGATTGCGCCTCTTCGACCAGGCGGATGATTTTTGCCAGCGTCGTGTCCCGCATCAGGGAGCGCACCTCGACCAGCAATGCGCCGCTGGTATTCACTGTGCCGGCAGATACCTGCGCGCCAGCCGATTTGCTCACCGGCGCGGATTCGCCGCTCAGCATGGATTCGTCCACCGCACTGCGCCCTTCCAGCACAATGCCGTCCACCGGCACTTTATAGCCCGGCTTGATCAGCACTTGGTCGCCAAGCTTGATACCGCGTATCGGCGTCATTTGTTCCTGCCCGTCACGCATCACGATCGCCACGCGCGGCTGCAATTCCATCAGCCGTTTGGTGGCGGAAATTGCCTGATGGCGGAACATGCCTTCCAGATAGCGGCCGATCAGGATCACGAAAATCAGGTTGGTGACGGTGTCGAAATACACTTCGCCGGTTTTGCTGGCGCCGACCGTGACATACAGCGAATAGGCGTATGTGACGCTCAGGCCGAGGGCAATCGGCAAATCCATCGTCAACCATCCACCGCGCAGACCACCAAATGCGCCGCGATAGAACGGATAGCCCGCATACAGCAAAGTCGGCGTGGCCAGTGCCAGGCCAACCCAGTGAAAGAAATCGCGGAATTCGTCCCGGTTCGCGCCGCTGTACAGCGCGATCGAGACCCACAGCATGTTCATCATGGCGAAGCCGGCGAAGAACAGCCGGTAGAGCATTGCGCGATTGGTTTTCTTGATGATGCCTTCGGCGCTTTCCGGATCGTAGGGCACGGCGGCATAACCGATTTTGGCCAGTGCGCGCAGCGCGTCGGACAGCTTGCTGCGGCGGTTGTCCCAGCGCAGGTGCAACCGCTTGGCGGCCAGGTTGACGTTGGCCGACCGCACGCCGGGCACACGTTGCAAACCGCGCTCGATCAGCCACACGCAGGCGGCGCAGTGGATACCTTCTACGAGCAGGTGGATGTCGCGTATCTCGCCGGAGCAGGTGGTGAATTCCTGCTGCACTTCGTCGAAGTCGTAGATTTCGATGTCCTTGGGCGGCTCGGGCGGCGGGGCGAGCAGCGCACCTTCCGGGGTGCGCTGGTAATAGCCCTGCAGCCCGGCTTCAAAGATGGCACTGCATACCGACTGGCAGCCGAAACAGCAGAAGCGCCGCGCCGCGCCGCCAAGCCGCGCGCGATAGTCCGTCCCGGCAGCGATAGGCAAACCGCAATGGAAACAATTGCCGGAAATGTGGTCGCGATGCGGTGTCATCAATGCCGATGAGTTTAATGGGGCGTTGCGACTGAAAACCTGTCGGTATTGACCTCAAACACGTCTTCCCCGCGCTTGATGCGGATGCGCAGTTCCCAGTAACCCTTGAGCGGAAAGCTGATATAGCCCTGATAGTTTCCCGGCGACACTTCCTTGAAAGCGGTGGTGAAGTCCTTGCCCGCATCGGATGGGCGATAGGCCCCCACTTCCATTGCTCCGCTGACCGGCTCACCCGCACGATCCGCCACGCTGATTTCATAGGTAGCCGGCGAATTCATCGTGATGCCCTGGGGCTGCTTGATGGTTATTCTCCAGGCAAGCGCCTTATGTGACCGGAGGTCGCCCAGCACAGCCGCATCGGATTTGCGATCTCTGGTGCTGTATTCCCGATCCACCAGAGATGAGCGATTGTGCATGGCAAACCAGATGAATATGCCATTTACGCCCAGCACCACAACGATCGCCACCAGCATTCCGAGGAACCACGGGTTGCGTAAACCGCTTTTGTTATTCTGTGAAATCATTTTTATGCTCCATTGCCAAATTGTTCTGCCGCTCGCTCATCAGGGCTTTGGCCCGTTGAATTTGGTCTTGTATTCGGCAGCGATAAGCGGGTCATCGGTACTCTGAATGCGGAACTCGATCGGTGTCACTTCCCGCCTGATGTTCTCGCCCGGCGCCTTGACGAAGATCGTAAATGAGGTGCCACGACTGTGACGTGCCAGCAATGGTTTCTCGGCGCCAATGATGACCTGGTCTTTTACCCCGCCTTCTGCGGTGACAGCCACATAAAAATCCTTGTCGGTCTTGTTCACCACCTTGAATTCATATTTATTGCGAATCGAGCCATCGCTCAATCTGACAAACAGGGGCTGGCGCTCCGCTATGACTTTCAGCGTCACGGAACCGAGATGCGTCAGGCCATAAATGATTCCACTCAGGGCGAGCAGAATAATACCGACATACACCAATGTGCGAGGATGCTGGTACATTTTCTTGACGGGCTTCCCCTGCAACTCGTCCAGGGAAGCATAGCGTATCAATCCGCGCGGCTTGCCTACCTTGTCCATGATGGCATCGCAGGCATCCAGGCACAGGCCACAGGTAATACAACCCAATTGCTGCCCATCGCGGATATCCACGCCGGTCGGGCACACCTGCACGCACTGGAAGCAATCGATGCAATCGCCTTGCGTTACGCCCCCTTCGCCCACTCTACGGTGCAGCTTGCCACGCGGCTCACCGCGTTTGAAATCATAGGTAGGCAATATCGATTGCGCATCGGTCATGACCCCCTGAATGCGCGCGTAGGGACACATCCACATACATACCTGTTCGCGCAACAACCCGGCCAGAATATAAGTGCCTAAAAAAAACGCGATCAGCGTTACCCAGCCGACCGGCGGCAATTGAAGCTGCACCAATTTGCCCCAGTAGTCGTAGGCATCCACAAACCAGATGGAAAAACTGATGCCGGTGAGCAGTGAAATCACCATCCAGATGAAATGCTTGATGGCCTTCTTGCCAATCTTTCCCATGCCCCACGGAGCAGCATCCAGTTTGCGCCGGGCTGAGGGATTACCTTCGACTTTGTCCTCTACCCAAACGAACCAGTCGGTCCAGGCGGTCTGGAAACAGAAATAGCCGCACCATACCCGCGACGCCACCGAAGTCACCGCAAACAAAGTCATCGCCAGCAACAGCAGCAGCAGCGACAACATCCAGATATCCTGCGGCAGCACCGTCAAATTAAAAAAGTGGAACTGGCGATGTTCGATATCAAACAGGATGGCCTGCGCGCCGTTCCAGCGCAGATAGGGAACCAGAAAAAACAGCAGCCAGAGCGACTGCGTGTAGTTTTTTACGGTGCGGAAGAAACCTGGCATGCGTTTGGCGTGAATGGTCTTGTCGCCTTTGTTCACATTCCAATGCTCGAACTCCCGATAAATTCCGGTAATCGAGCCGGTTTCTTTCTGCTCTGATTCTTTGTTCACGCTTTCGCTCCTGACTGGCCCAGCCGACTATTTGGGGTTACGTCATTCCAAAATCAACAGTCGGGTATTGTAACTACTGTTGATAACATTTCGGGATGAAAAAAGGAGGAGATTTGACTCTCCTCCTTGTTTGCGTGAGCGCGAAATTTACTTGACGTTGTCGCCCTTGGTTGCGATCCCGTAAATTCCACCCGAGCTTTAGTACGCCCAGGTGCGAATTGGCTAATTTTCTGTTTCGGGAGCCGGTGTCGTGGTAGCAGCTTCTGCCGGCGCGCTAGTCTCCCCGCCGCCAAATTTGTATACGTACACTGCCAGTTTCTTGATTTCGGCATCACTCAGTTTGCCGGATGCCTTGAAGGATGGCATGGCCGCCACGCGGCCCAGCGGGTTACCGGAATTTACGCCATGTGCAATCGTCTGCCTGATGCCTTCAATAGATCCGTCAAAACGCCAAACCTTGTCAGTCAGATTGGCCGAACCCATGGCCCGGATACCCCTGCCATCTTCTCCATGGCATATCACGCAGCCTTTTTCTGCGAACAACGGTGTGGAGGTGGGCTGGCCTTGTGCGACGGCTTTGGCTAACGTATCAATTTCGGCATCTGACAATATATCCTTGTGCGCTATCATCATGCCTTGTCGGCCACCTTCGATGGATGCGTGAATATCCTCGATCTTGCCGCCATATAGCCAGTCGTCGTCGTTCAGGATCGGCGCAAATAGCCCTTGCCTGTCATGCGTGCCGATACCATTCTGGCCGTGGCAGGCCGCGCAGTTGTCGCCGAACAGCACCTTGCCGGAACGTTTTACATACTCGCTAAGTTCGTCATCGGCCAGAATGGCTGACGGCGTCATGTCCTTGAGCCTGGCTTCAAACTTGCCGCGCAACGCATCCACCTCATCCTTGTCGGCTTCCATTTCCTTGATTGCAGTCCATCCGCCCAGCCCCTTGAAATGCTCGCCAATCGTGGAAATCGGGAAAGATGGGTAGTACAGAAAGTACACCACACAAAACAACGCACTGGCAGTCAGCCCCAGCATCCACCATTTGGGGGGCTGGTTGGTGAGGTCTGCCAAATCATCGTCCCATACGTGGCCGGTGGTCGGTACGTCCGATACATCGTGCTTTTCAGTCATTTTTTTCTCCCGCATTGATATGGTCTTCGTCATCCAGCGCCATGCCGCGCTGGGACTCAAACGCGTCTTTGTTGGCCGGACGGAACACAATGAAATAAATCACCACCATGCCAATGAATGCGCCCAAGGTGAAAAACACCCCGAGCCAGTCATTCGTGGTCATGGCCGCAACATCCATGCCCAGATAGCCGGGCAGCCTAGTCACGGTAATTCACGCCCTCGGTGAACTTGATGTGGTTGCCCAGGCTTTGCAGGTAGGCAATCGTGGCGTCCATCTCGGTTTTACCTTCGACACCGACCGCGCTAGCAATATCGGCTTCGGTGTAGTTGGCCGGATAGAACGGCATCATGTTCATGACCTCCATGGTCTTCTTCACCTTGGCCACATCCACCTTTTTGTCATCCAGGAAGAAATAATTTGGCATGACGGATTCGGGTACCATTTCGCGCGGGTATTTCAGATGGCGGCGATGCCATTCATCCGAATACTTGTCGCCGACGCGTGCCAAGTCGGGGCCGGTACGTTTGGAACCCCATTGAAACGGATGATCGTACATGGATTCGGAGGATACCGAGTAGTGGCCATAACGATCCTTTTCGTCGCGGAACGGGCGAACCATTTGCGAGTGGCACAGATAACAGCCTTCGCGAATATAAACTTCGCGCCCCGCCAGCTCCAGCGGCTTGTAGGGGCGCACACCGTCGCCCGGCTTCCAGTCATCCAAAGACTGACCCGCCTTACGCTGCCAGACAACGGGGGAAATCTCCTTGCTGTCCACCTTGCCTTTGACATCAGGCGACAGGTGGGTCATGGTGCGATCCAGATAGAACAGCGGAACGATTTCCACGATACCGCCTATCGCCACGGTGATAGCGACCAATACAAGCATCAGGACGGTGCTGCGCTCCACCTTATCCTGGAGTTTGGTTGAATAGATTTTGTCGTGATCAGACATGTCTCACTCCTTATACTTGAGCAGGAACGGCGGCAGTACTACGCGCGGCACTTGCCTGGCGCACCGTCATCACCACGTTGTACAGCATCACCAATGTACCCAGGTGGAAGATCAGACCGCCGATGGTGCGCATCGCGTAATACGGGTGCATCGCGGATACCGATTCGACAAAGGTATAGGTCAATGCGCCGTATTCATCGTAATCGCGCCACATCAAACCCTGCATGATGCCGGATACCCACATCGCCACGACGTAAACCACCGTGCCGATGGTTGACAGCCAAAAATGCACATTGATCAGATTATCGGAGTACATTTCGGTGTTCCACAGCTTTTTCACCATGTGGTAAAGCGCGCCGATAGCAACCATCGCCACCCAACCCAATGCGCCGGAGTGTACGTGGCCTATCCCCCAGTCGGTGTAATGCGATAAGGCATTCACAGTCTTGATCGACATCACCGGGCCTTCGAAGGTAGACATCGCATAAAACGCCAGCGCAACCACCAGGAAACGCAGGATGTAGTCGGTGCGCAGGCGATCCCATGCGCCGGACAAGGTCATCATGCCGTTTATCGCACCGCCCCAGGACGGAATAATCATCGCCAGAGAAACTGCTGCACCCAGTGAGCCGGTCCAGTCAGGCAATGCAGTGTATTGCAGGTGGTGCGCGCCCAGCCACACATAACCGAAAGTCAGCGCCCAGAAGTGCAACACGGACAGGCGATAGGAAAATACCGGACGCCCTACCTGCTTGGGCACAAAGTAATACATGATGCCCAGAAAGCCGGCAGTCAGATAGAACCCCACCGCATTGTGACCCCACCACCATTGGATCATCGCGTCCTGCACACCGGAGAAGATGGAATAAGAGGTGGCAAGGCTGACCGGGATAGCGAGGCTGTTGACTACGTGCAGATAGGTAATCATCACGATCATGCTCATGGTAAACCAGTTGGACACGTAGATATGGGAGGTTTTGCGAATTGCCACCGTCATAATGTGATTCAGGCCGAATGATAGCCAAACCACCGCGATCAGGATATCAACCGGCCAGGCCAGCTCGGCATATTCCTTGCCTTGAGTAATCCCCAAAGGCAGGGTAATGACCGCCAGCACGATGACCAGATTCCACCCCCAAAAGGTAAACCAGGCTAGACCGTTACTCCACAGTCTGGTCGCGCCGGTGCGCTGCACCATGTAGAAGCCGGTAGCCATCAAGGTACAGCCGCCAAATGCAAAAATTACCGCGTTGGTATGCAACGGGCGCAAACGCCCAAAGGCAATTTCAGGAATAAAATTCAACGCTGGCCACGCCAGTTCCGCGGCAATCCACACACCGATCAGCGTACCCACTACCAGATAAATTACGGCCGCGATGGAAAACCACCTGACCACGTCCATGTCGTATTTTATTGGTGTTGCCTGGGCTGCATCCATAGTACCTCCTCCTATTCAGTCAAAGTCCCGAATCAATCCGTCACAGGCGCGGTTCGTGCCAAACCGGTTTCGCACCGCCCAATTCACCGCTACCAATGTTAGCCCCGCAGATTACGCACCCAAAAAACAACCTCATTGTCATAATGAACGGAAAACAAATTTGGCCGCTTCAGCTTGTTAGTCCATATTTCACATTCTCCATCCAGGAATCAAAAGAAACCCTGACGCGCGTCAACCTTATTGTTTGGTCGACAACTCGCAAGATGCGGAAATTTTGGAAAAGCGCGGAGTACGCCGGAATCGCCCGAGGCAAAACCTCCGGAGCGGCATTTCGAAAAGGGCCATCGGGAATGCGAAGCCCGTACCAGCGGCAATGCCCGCATAGCACCGGAATTAAGGCTGATGTGCAATGGAGCTCAGGCGATCAAGATTATTCAAAACAATACGCCTGCGCTCGCTGGCAATCAGCCCTTCCTCATGAAAACGGGCAAGGATGCGGCAGACGGTTTCCTCGGCGAGTCCCAGGTAATTGCCGATATCCCCGCGCGACATGCTCAAATTGAACTGGGTGGCAGAGTAATTGCGCATGGCAAAACGCTGCGACAGGGTCAGCAGAAAAGTCGCCAGGCGCTCTTCGGCGTTTTTCTTTCCCAACAACAGCATCAACCCCTGATTATGTTTG
>JANLID010000076.1 GCA_024654105.1 Gallionella sp.
CTCTCCAGCACCACGAAGGCGACGACTATGTCGCGCTCGTCACTGATGGAAAGATGATGGCCGCTAACGCCGATCTGCGCGAGCCAGGTGCGCAGCGTATCGTCGAATTGCAACACTGGTTTGCCGAGACCGTCATGGGTGATGCCGATGCGCTGAAAACTGACCGGGTGGCGCATGCCGCTGCCGGTCGCTTTGGCAAACGCTTCCTTGGCGGCAAAGCGCTTGGCGAGTAGACGCGGGATATTATGGCTGGACTGGTACTCCGCCAACTCGTGTTCGCTCAGCACGCGCGCTGCGAAATGTTCTCCGTAACGAGCCCACAGCGCTTCGATACGAGAAACTTCGACAATGTCGGTGCCGATGCCAAGGATCATTCGTCATCCCCGCGAATAACCAGCGACTTGGCTGGCGTTGTTTGCCAGCTTAGCCGAATGGCCGGTTGTTTTATCAGGTGGGAAGCCAGCCGACAAAAGGCTCTTCATTTTCCTCACCGCCGCATCCAGTCCGATGAACACGGATTCTGCGATGATGGCGTGGCCGATGTTAAGTTCGACGATGTTGGGAATCGCAACGATGGCCTGCACGTTGTGGTAGTGCAGGCCGTGCCCGGCATTCACCTGCATGCCTTGCGCATGGGCATGTTCCGTTGCGGTGCGGATGCGCTCCAGTTCATGCGCGCGTTCTGGCACGCTGTCTGCATTGGCATATTTTCCGGTATGCAGCTCGACCACGGGCGCGCTGGTGAGCCGCGCCGCATCAACCTGTTTTGGGTCGGGGTCGATGAACAGTGACACGCGGATGCCTGCTGCCGCGCAACGCTCGCAGGCCGCTTTGACGACAGCGAAATAACGAACCACGTCCAGCCCGCCTTCGGTAGTCAGTTCCTCGCGCCGCTCCGGCACCAGGCACAAGTCATGCGGCTTGATACGCAGCGCGTTTGCTAACATTTCGTCGGTGACCGCACACTCTAGGTTCATGCGCGTTTGCAGCATGTCGCGCAGAATCTCCACATCCGTATCCTGGATGTGGCGGCGGTCTTCACGCAGGTGCAGGGTGATCGCATCCGCGCCCGCCTCTTCGCAGATTAACGCGGCGCGCACCACGTTGGGATAGCGCGCCCCGCGCGCCTGGCGCAAAGTGGCGATGTGGTCGATGTTCAGCCCGAGTTTAACCATTTTTGAGTCCAATACCTGTCCAGACAAGGGCGCAACGTAACAGAGGCTTAATCAGGATGCAACACGTCGAATTGCCTCATCAAAAATCTGAGTGAAACCCATTCGTTGCCTCACGTAAAAAATCTGAGGGCAAATGATGAGTGATTCCGACAAGAAGTCGATAGTGGATTTCCTTGCAAAAAACGGCAGTAGTACCATATAGCTCCAGGCGAATTTAGCCATAGATCTGTTTTTGTTCCGAGGGGGGCGTCTTGCCAGCGGTGATTTTCGCTGCTTGCAAACAGCGGTAATCAAGACATGTTCAACTATCCCCTCGGATGATGATTCTTGTGCAACTGTTTTAACCGTTCTCGCGACACATGGGTATAAATCTGCGTGGTGGAAATGTCCGCATGACCCAATAACATCTGCACTACGCGCAAGTCCGCGCCGTGGTTCAGCAGATGCGTGGCGAAGGCGTGGCGCAAGGTGTGCGGCGACAGCGACTTGTTCAGCCCGCCGTGCTTGGCGTGCTTCTTGATCAGATACCAGAACATCTGGCGCGTCATGCCTTCGCCGCGCGCGGTGACGAACAGCGTATCGCTAATCTGTTTTCCTAACAACACACTCCGTCCATCCGCCAGATAGCGGCGCAGCCAATCCAGCGCTTCTTCGCCCAAGGGCACCAAGCGTTCCTTGTTGCCCTTGCCCGTCACGCGCACCACGCCCATGTCCATGCTCACCTGGGTGATGCGCAGTGTCACCAGTTCTGACACGCGCAGGCCGGTGGCATACAGTACCTCGAACATGGTGCGGTCGCGCATACCCAATGGGGTCTGGGTGTCCGGCGCGTCGAGCAGTTGTTCGACGTCCTGCTCGGTGAGGCTCTTGGGCAGATTGCGCGGCAGCTTGGGTGTGTCGATTTGCAGCGTGGGGTCGGTAGCGATCTTGCCTTGCCTGAGCAGATAGCGGAACAGCCGCTTGAGGCTGGAGATGGCGCGCCCGGTGCTGCTCGGCTTGGCTTTTTGTTCGATGAATAGATGGGCGAGATAGCCTTGTATATCGCCGTGCGTAGTTTGCAAAACGGATGCGCCGCGCTGCTGTTCCAGCCAGAGCGCGAACTTGGTAAGGTCGCGCCGGTAGCTGTCCAGCGTATTGCGCGATAGGCCGTCTTCCAGCCACAGGTTGTCGCAGAATTCGTCGAGTAACTCAGCGTTGTTCATGTGCCAGCAACCAGCGCTTGATATCCAGATGAGTACCGCTCGTGTGACGGGCAAAGCCGCCCAGGCCGGACTTGCCCACCACGCGATGGCAGGGAACGATGACGGGGATCGGGTTTGCGCCGCATGCCTGGCCGACGGCCTGCGCGCAGGATTTCAGTTCGGCGGCCAACTCGCCGTAGCTGCGCGTCTGCCCGCGCGGGATGGCCAGCATGGCTTGCCAGACTTTTTGCTGGTGCGGGGTGCCGTTCAATTCGAGCGGCACGGAAAACTGCGCATCGGGGTTTTCCAGATAACGCAGCAACTGTTTGCATACGGTTTCGGCAAATGCGTTGGCCGCGCGCTGCGGCTTTTCGCTGGCCGGCAGAAAATCGATGCCGGTCAGCGCATCGCCGGTGCAGCGTATGCCGAGCATGCCAAATGGGGTAGGTAGTTTTGCCTGACAGTCCATGAGATGTTCCAAAATCTACCGCGATAATACACGCGCCATGCGCAAAATACTGCGCCATTCCCATCTGGGTAGCGGAACTTGTAGGAACGGGCTCTGCCCGCGAGCTTTGTTGTAAGGGGGTTCGCGGGCATGGCCCGCTTTTACGACAAAATGAGGACAATAAAAAACGGGAGCTTGGCTCCCGTTTTGTCATGCAGAAAATTCTCGCTATTAATCGCGCACTGCCAATTTTTCCTTGATACGCGCCGACTTGCCGGAGCGGTCGCGCAAGTAGTACAGCTTGGCACGGCGCACCGCGCCGCGACGCTTCACTTCGATGCTGGCGATGATCGGCGAATAAGTCTGGAAGGTGCGTTCCACGCCTTCACCGGCGGAAATCTTGCGCACGATAAAGGCGGAATTCAAGCCGCGATTGCGCTTGGCGATCACGACACCTTCGAAAGCCTGAACGCGCTTGCGTTCGCCTTCAACCACGTTCACGCTGACCACGACCGTGTCGCCGGGCGAAAACGGAGGAATGGTCTTGCCCAGACGGGTGATTTCATCTTGTTCCAATTGTTCGATCAAGTTCACTTTACTGCTCCTTTTTTTACGAATCTTGTTCCTTCTGGAACTGCGCCAGAAGCCGAGACTCCTCTTTTGTCAAATCACGCCCGGCCAACAGCTCCGGCCTGCGCAACCACGTCCTGCCCAACGACTGCTGAAGCCGCCAACGCTGTATATCCGCATGATTGCCGGACAACAACACCGGGGGCACGACTTCACCATTAAACATTTCCGGGCGGGTGTAGTGCGGGCAATCCAGCAAGCCTTGCACGAACGAATCCTGCTCGGCCGATTCGGCATCGCCCAACACACCGGGCAACTGCCGCACCAGACTATCCATCAACACCATCGCCGCTAACTCGCCACCGGACAACACATAGTCGCCGATGGAAATCTCATCATCCACATACCGGCGGATCAGGCGTTCATCGATGCCTTCGTAACGCCCCGCCAGCAAAATCAAACCTTCTTCCGGCTGTGTCACCAACTCCTTGACCACCGCATGGGTCAGCAGCCTGCCTTGTGGTGACAGATATACCACGCGACTCTTCTTCACGCCGCTAGCCGCCTGCCGCTGCCTGGCTGCGTTGATCGCGCTTGCCAGCGGCTCTGCCAGCATCACCATTCCGGGACCGCCGCCGTAGGGGCGATCGTCGATAGTGCGATAATTATCCGTGGTGAAATCTCTGGGATTCCACGTCTTTAATACATAATTGCCTTGTTCTGCCGCGCGCCGCGTGATGCCGTATTGCGTCAGCGCATCGAACATTTGCGGGAACAATGTGATAACGTCAAAGACCATTATCAGTAATCCGCCGCCCAATCCACCCGGATGGTCTTGTTCTTCACATCCACCTGCTTAATGGCCGAAGCCACAAACGGGATCAGGATTTCGCCGTTATCACCCTGCACGCTCAACACCTGATTCGCGCCGGTTTCCAGCAAGTTTGCTACCGTTCCTAATGTTACGCCCGCTTCACTCACCACTGCGAGCCCGATCAAATCTGACCAGTAATATTCATCGCCGGTTTGCTTCGGCAAGCTGTTGCGCGGCACGGCGATCAGCAAGCCTCTCAGCTTCTCGGCAGCGGTGCGGTCGGGGCAATCCGGCAATTGCGCAGCCAGTGTTTTGTTATGCGCCTCGCACTGCTGAACCTCCACCTCGCGCCACGGGCCGTGCTCATGACCGATCCACCAGGTTCGATAATCCAACAAGCTATCAAGGTATTCGGTATACGGCTGGATTTTCACCCAACCGCGAATACCGTGTGCAGCCGCCACGCGCCCCATGATTACCATGGAGCCTGTGTCGTCAGACAGCAGCTGTTGCACCGGCGCGCTTGACCAGCTTGGCAACGGTGTCGCTTAACTGCGCACCTTTGCTTTGCCAGTGGCTTACACGCTCCAGTTGCAGGCGCAGTGCTTCCTGACCTTCCGCTACAAGCGGATTGTAGAAACCGACGCGCTCAATAAAGCGGCCATCGCGACGATTGCGCGAATCGGCAACGACTACGTTGTAAAACGGACGATTCTTGGAACCGCCACGGGAAAGACGAATAATGACCATATAAAACCTATTTAAGTTGTTAGCCCCGCAAAAGGGCGCGAATTTTACGACATTTGGGGCACTTCTTGCAACCTATAGAAAATCAACGCGGGTTTTCATCTGTGTAGCAGTACTTCCAGAACAAACTTGGTGCCCAGATAAGCCAACAGCAGAAACACAAAACCGCTTACTGTCCAGCGTACCGCGATACGCCCGCGCCAGCCATAGTAATAATGTCCCCACAGCAGCATGGCGAACACTCCCCAAGACACAAAACCGAACAATACCTTGTGATTAAACTGCCACGCCTTGCCGAATATCTCTTCGGAAAATACCGCGCCGGATGCCAGCGTCAGTGTCAACAGCACAAAACCGATACCGATCATGCGGAACAGCAGGGTTTCCATAGTCAGCAATGGCGGCAGGCTTTGCAGGACGCGCGGCAAGGTCGCGTGATGCAGGCGTTTCTCCACCTGCGAGATCAGCACCGCGTGCAGCATGGCGATAGTAAACAAACTGTAGGCCAGCATCGCGGCAGCAATGTGCGCCTTGAAGGCAAATAAACCGGTGTTTTCCAGTTGGTGCGCGGATGGGAAAAGTTCCGGCAGCAACACGGCCACCGCCGCCAGGGGCAGCACCAGCGTTTGCAATCCGCCGATAGGGTAGAAAAAACGTGCCCCCGAATATACCAGCAGCGTCAGCCAGATGATCAGCGACAGCGCATTGGTCATGCTCAGGTTGAACCCGCCATTGGCAAACACATCCTGAATGAGCAGGTAGCCGTGCAAAACCAATGGGATCAACACCAGATGCCCGACCGCCCCGCGGCTCACCACGTTTTCCTTGCCACGCCCCTGCGCCCGCCAGAAAAAGGTAGCAAGCGCGCCGTATGCGGCAAAGGTAACCAGTGAAAGGAGAACGTTGGACATTTTTTGCCAAGATGTTTTAGACTCCACGAATTCTACACTATCTGTATGAATGCCTACTAATAGGAACACCCCATGTTAGATAACCTTACCAACCGCCTTTCCGGCGTCATCAAAACACTGCGCGGGCAGGCGCGCCTCACCGAAAGCAACATCCAGGACACCTTGCGCGAAGTGCGCATGGCTCTGCTCGAAGCTGACGTCGCGCTGCCGGTCGTCAAGGAATTCATCGCCCAGGTCAAACAGGCCGCGCTCGGGCAGGAAGTCATCGGCAACCTGAATCCGGGGCAGGCGCTGATCGGCGTGGTACACCGCGAGCTCACCAAGCTGATGGGCGAGCACAACAGCGCGCTCAACCTCGCCACCACCCCGCCCGCCGTGATCCTGATGGCCGGCTTGCAGGGCGCGGGCAAGACCACCACCAGCGGCAAGCTTGCCAAACTGTTGCGCGACCAGCAAAAGAAGAAGGTGCTGCTGGTCAGTTGCGACGTGTATCGTCCGGCGGCGATCGAGCAATTACGCATGCTGGCGCAGCAACTGGAAATCGATTTCTTCGCCTCCGCCCTCAGCCAAAAACCGCAGGACATCGCGCTGGCCGCGCTGGACTATGCGAAGAAGCATTATCACGACGTGCTGATCGTCGATACCGCCGGCCGGCTGGCCATCGATGAAGCGATGATGGCGGAAATCCAGCAATTGCACACCGCGCTCAAGCCGATTGAAACGCTGTTTGTGGTCGATGCGATGACCGGGCAGGACGCGGTCAATACCGCCAAGGCGTTCGGCGATGCGCTGCCGCTGACCGGCATCATCCTCACCAAACTGGACGGCGATGCGCGCGGCGGTGCGGCCTTGTCGGTGCGCCAGATCACCGGCAAACCGATCAAGTTTGTCGGCGTGAGCGAAAAACTCAACGGCCTCGAAGCCTTCCACCCCGAACGCATGGCCTCGCGCGTGCTCGGTATGGGCGATGTGCTGTCGCTGATCGAGGAAGCGCATCGCGAAGTCGATCACGCCGCAGCCGAGAAGCTCGCCAGGAAAGTCAAAAGCGGAAAAGGTTTCGACCTCAACGACTACAAGATGCAGATCGTGCAGATGCGCAAGATGGGCGGCATGTCGGCATTGATGGACAAGTTGCCCGCACAGCTCAGCCAGGCGGCGGCAAGCTCCAAGGTGGATGACAAGCAGATAACCCGCATCGAAGGCATCATCAACTCGATGACGCCACTGGAACGTAGCAAGCCGGAGCTCATCAAGGCTTCACGCAAACGACGCATCGCGGCTGGTGCAGGCGTGCAGGTGATGCACGTCAACCAGTTGCTCAACCAGTTCGAGCAAATCCAGAAAATGATGAAAATGATGGGCAAGGGCGGCGGCATGGCAAAAGTGATGCGTGGCGTGGCGGGAAAATTGCCGGGCATGAGATAAGCCAGGTTCAAATGTACGGTGACTACCAACACACATATCGGCCATGTCTACCAGAGCAATCATATTTGACGTAGACGGCACCTTGGCCGACACCGAAGACGGACACCGCGAATCGTTCAACAAAGCTTTTGCCGAGAGCGGCCTCGACTGGAACTGGGATGTTGCGCTATATGACAAACTGCTCAAGGTGACCGGCGGCAAGGAGCGCATCAAATACTTCGTGGAAAGCTTTTTGACCGGCTTTGCCAAGCCCGAAGATTTTGAAGAATTCGTCAAGCATCTGCACAAGGTAAAAACCGCGCACTACACCGCCATGCTGCGCGAAGGCCATATTCCTTTGCGCCCAGGCATCAAACAACTGATTGGCGATGCCAGGCAACGCGGCATCCGCCTTGCGATTGCGACTACGACCAGCCAGGAAAATGTGGCCACACTCTTGCAGCAGGGCTTGGGTGCCGACAGCGAGCGCATCTTCGAAGTGATCGGCTGCGGTGACATCGTGCCGCACAAGAAGCCCGCGCCGGATATTTATTTCTGGGTGTTGGAAAAAATGGGGTTGCCTGCCGCAGACTGCATCGCGCTGGAAGACTCCGAAAACGGCCTGCGCGCCAGCCTTGCGGCGGGCATCAAAACTTTTATTACTCCCAACCACTACACGCGCAACCAGAATTTTGTCGGCGCAGCGGCAGTACTCGACGACTTGAACGATTTGCCCATTGACCGCTAGGCAGTCCTGGCCGCAACCCTGATTTTGTAATTCAACATGACCAGCAGCAGCACGAGAAGTGCCGCGCCGCCATTGTGGATTAGCGCCAGCGCCAAAGGAAAATCCAGAAAAACCGTCAGAACGCCGGTTGCAAATTGGAATGCGATCATGACCGCCAGCGGCAGCATGGCCACCAGCAGCCCGATGATGCTAAATTGAATCAGCATGGCGTGCCTCCCCGATTCGGCAATTGTGCATACCCAGGGTTGAACGGAAATTCCAAATGGCAGATCACCGCATGCATAATGGGCCTGTCCATCTGATGATCCTCAAAATCAGGGTGTGCAAAGGAACAAAAAACTCCTTTGCAGATTCGTTAGATGTATCGTCCTACTGGCCGAGCTTGCGCTTGAGAATATCGTTCAACTGCGCCGGGTTGGCTTTGCCCTTACTGGCCTTCATCGCAAGGCCGACGAAGAAACCGAACAGCTTGTCCTTGCCGCTGCGGTACTCGGCGACCTTGTCGGCATTGGCCGCGATGATCTCGTCCACCAGCGCTTCGATCGCGCCCGTATCGGAAACCTGTTTCAGCCCCTTGGCTTCGATGATCGCATCGGCTTCGCCGCCTTCCGCCCACATCGTGCGGAACACTTCCTTCGCGCCGGAGTTGGAAAGGGTGTTACCCACGATACGCTGCAAAATGCCGCCGAGTTGTTGCGCGCTGATTGGACATTGCGTCATGTCCAGGCCGTCGCGGTTCAGTTGTGCGCTGACTTCGCCCATGATCCAGTTGGCGCACATCTTGGTCTCGTTAGGTACGGCGGCGAGCGCAGTCTCGAAGAAATCCGCCATCGCGCGCGAAGCGGCGAGGATGCTGGCGTCATAGGCGGATAGACCAAACTCGTTCACATAGCGCGTCTGCTTGGTTTGCGGCAGTTCCGGCAGTGTGGTGCGTACCTGTTCGATCCAATCGTTGCTGATGTCCAGCGGCAACAGATCAGGGTCGGGGAAATAGCGGTAGTCGTGCGCGTCTTCCTTGCTGCGCATCGCGCGCGTCTCGCCGGTATCCGGATTAAACAAAATGGTGGCTTGCTGGATCTTGCCGCCGTTCTCGATAGTGCCAATCTGCCATTGCACTTCGTAGTCGATGGCCTGTTGCATGAATTTGAACGAGTTGAGATTCTTGATCTCGCGCCGCGTGCCGAGCGGTTCGCCCAGCTTGCGCACCGACACGTTTACGTCGCAGCGGAACGAGCCTTCCTGCATATTGCCGTCAGAGATGCCAATCCAGCGCACCAGCGTGTGCAGCGCTTTGGCATAAGCCACCGCTTCGGCAGCCGAGCGCATGTCCGGCTCGGAGACAATTTCCAGCAAGGGGGTGCCGGCACGATTCAGGTCGATGCCGGTCATGCCATGAAAATCTTCGTGCAGCGACTTGCCCGCATCTTCTTCCAGGTGGGCGCGGGTGATGCGCACTACTTTTTCGTAGCTCTGTCCTGTGCCGGATAGCGGCTCGACCTGGATGGCCAGCGCGCCCTGCCCCACTACCGGCAGATCGAACTGGCTGATCTGGTAGCCTTTGGGCAGATCGGGATAGAAATAATTCTTGCGCGCGAACACCGAACGCGGAGCGATGTGCGCACCGACCGCGAGGCCGAACTTGATCGCGCGTTCCACCGCGCCACGGTTCAATACCGGCAGCACACCGGGCAGCGCGAGACTCACTGCATCCGCCTGCGTGTTCGGCTCCGCGCCAAACGCGGTCGAGGCGCCGGAGAAGATCTTGCTGCTGGTCGAGAGCTGCGTGTGTACTTCCAGTCCGATGACGATTTCCCATTGCATGTTCGTGTCCTTACAGCCCGATGTTTTGCGGAGCGCAATCGTGATGACCGGTCGCCAGTTGATATTGGTGCGCCACGTTCAACATGCGCGCCTCGTCGAAATAGTTGCCGATAATCTGCAAGCCGACCGGCATGTTGTTCGCGCCGAAGCCGCAGGGGATGGACATACCGGGCAGTCCGGCGAGGTTCACCGCGATGGTGTAGATATCGGACAGATACATCTGCACCGGGTCGTCGCCCTTTTCGCCCAACTTGAATGCGGTGGACGGGCTGGTCGGACCCATGATGACATCGCACTGCTTGAACGCCTCGGTGAAGTCCTGCGCGATCAGGCGGCGGATCTTCTGCGCCTGCAAATAATATGCGTCATAGTAGCCGTGGCTCAGCACATAGGTGCCGATCATGATGCGCCGCTTCACTTCCGCACCGAAACCCTGCGCGCGGCTCTTTTCATACATGTCGGCGAGGTCGCCGTATTCCGGCGCGCGGTAGCCATAGCGCACGCCGTCGAAACGCGACAGGTTGCTCGACGCTTCCGCCGGCGCCAGCACGTAATACACCGGCACGGACAGTTTGGTATTCGGCAGGCTGATGTCAACGATGACAGCACCGAGTTTTTTGTATTCGGCGATGGCGGCTTCGACGGCTTGCGCCACGTCGCTGCCCATACCTTCGGCGAAGAACTCTTTCGGCAGGCCGATGCGCAAACCGTTCAGCGGCTTGTTCAGGTCGCGCGCGTAATCTTCCTTTTCGCGTTGCAGTGAGGTGGAATCGCGCTCATCGAATCCCGCCATGACGTTCAGCAGCAGCGCGAGGTCTTCCGCACTGCGTGCCATCGGCCCGGCCTGGTCGAGGCTGGAGGCAAAGGCGATCATGCCGTAACGCGATACCACGCCGTAGGTGGGTTTCAGGCCGGAGATGCCGCACAATGCGGCGGGCTGACGGATCGAGCCGCCGGTGTCTGTACCGGTCGCCGCCGCGCACAAGCGCGCCGCAACGGCCGCCGCCGAGCCGCCGGAACTGCCGCCGGGCACACGCGCCGTGTCCCACGGGTTCTTCACCGCACCGTAATGCGAAGTTTCGTTGGACGAGCCCATCGCAAACTCGTCCATGTTGGTCTTGCCGAGTGTCACTGCGCCCGCGTTGTTGAATTGCGCGATGACGTGCGCGTCGTAGGGCGAGACGAAGTTGTGCAGCATCTTCGAACCGCAAGTCGTGAGCCAGCCCTTGGCGCAGAAGATGTCCTTTTGCGCGATGGGAATGCCGGTCAGGCCGGTGGCATCGCCATTTGCCAGCCGTTCGTCGGCGGCGCGCGCCTGTGCCAGGCTCTTTTCCTCATCCAGTGTGATGTAGGCGTTGAGCTCCGGGTTGAGCCTGGCGATGCGGTCGAGGTAGAGCTGCGTCAGTTCGGCGCTGGAGATTTTTTTCGCTGCCAGAGCGGCGGAAAGCTGTTTGATGCTTGTGTTTATCATTTTCTGGAGGGGAAGAGGGAAGGGGGAAGAGGGAAGGGGAAAACCTTCGCGCTGCTTCTACCCTTCTCCCTTCTCCCTTCTCCCTTCACTATTCAATCACCTGTGGAACCAGATACAGACCCGCTTCGGTTTGCGGGGCGATGGCCTGAAACGCCTCACGCTGATTGGTTTCCGTGACTTTGTCTTCGCGCAGCCGTTGTGACACATCCTGGGCGTGCGACATGGGTTCGATGCCTGTAGTATCGACCGCCTGCATTTCGGCGATCAGATTGAAGATGCCGGATAGTTGTGCGCGTGCGGTTTCGATTTCCGTTTCATTCATCGCCAGCCGCGCCAAACGGGCAACTTTCCGGACATCTGTATTACTTAGAGACATGGTAAAAAATTTATGGAAACAAGGCTAATAGGGTATCATAAAGGGGTTTGATGACACACCACTTTGACTATCAGGATTGAATATGTTTGGATTTTTGAACGGCTATTTTGCCAACGATCTGGCGATTGACCTTGGCACTGCCAACACGCTCATCTGGGTGCGAGGGCAGGGCATCGTGCTGGATGAGCCCTCGGTGGTGGCGATCCGCCAGGAGGGTGGGCCGAACGGCAAGAAGGTGATCCAACAGGTCGGGCTTGCCGCCAAGCAGATGTTGGGGCGCACGCCGGGCAACATCACCGCGATTCGTCCGATGAAAGACGGCGTGATCGCCGATTTCACAGTTACCGAGCAAATGCTCAAGCAATTCATCCGCCGGGTCTACAAGGCTGGCATCTTCAGCCCCAGCCCGCGCATCGTGATCTGCGTGCCGTGCGGCTCCACGCAGGTGGAACGCCGCGCGATTCGCGAATCGGCGGTCGGCGCGGGTGCGCGCCGCGTGGAACTGATC